>NZ_RCOE01000305.1:0-4374 GCF_004321495.1 Pseudomonas sp. Sample_10 | reverse complement strand
CCGTCGCGCATGCCGCCGGCGTAGTCTTCGAACAGCTCGCGACCGGTGACGCCGAACGGCAGTTCCCACAGGCCCGGGTTCTTGACCTTGCCGGAGAAGCCCATGAGCTTGGTGCCCATGTCTTCACTGCCTTCGCGGGCCAACGATTTGTACCAGTCCACGCCGTCGGCAATGATCGCCGGCACGTTGCACAGGGTCTCGACGTTGTTCACGCAAGTCGGCTTGCCCCACACGCCAACGGCGGCAGGGAAGGGCGGCTTGGAGCGCGGGTTGGCGCGGCGGCCTTCGAGGGAGTTGATCAGTGCGGTTTCTTCACCGCAGATGTAACGCCCGGCGCCGGTGTGGACGAACAGCTCGAAATCAAAACCCGAACCCAGAATGTTCTTGCCCAGCAGGCCCGCGGCCTTGGCTTCTTCCACGGCACGGTTCAGGTGCTTGGCGGCAGTGGTGTATTCGCCACGCAGGAAGATGTATCCGCGGTAGGTTTTCAGTGCGCGGGCACTGATCAGCATGCCTTCGATCAGCAGATGGGGCAGTTGCTCCATCAGCATGCGGTCTTTCCAGGTGTTGGGCTCCATTTCATCCGCGTTGCACAGCAGGTACCGGATGTTGATGGATTCGTCCTTGGGCATCAGGCCCCACTTCACGCCAGTGGGGAAGCCTGCACCGCCGCGACCCTTGAGGCCGGAATCTTTCACGGTCTGGACGATGTCGTCCTGAGCCATGTCGGCGAAGGCCTTGCGCGCAGCGGCGTAACCGTTCTTGGCCTGGTACTCGTCGAGCCATACGGCTTCGCCGTCGTCACGCAGACGCCAGGTGAGCGGGTGAGTCTCGGCCGAACGCTTGATGCGGTTGGCCGGGCCGAAAGAAGTCAGGGTCATACGTAGCCCTCGAGCAATTTGGCAACGCCTGCTGGCTGCACATCACCGAACGTGTCGTCGTCGATCATCAACGCCGGCGCCTTGTCGCAGTTGCCGAGGCAGCAGACCGGCAGCAGGGTGAAACGACCGTCGGCGGTGGTTTGACCCAGGCCGATGCCGAGCTTGCTCTGGATTTCGCTGACCACCGACTCGTGGCCACCGATGTAGCAGACCATGCTGTCGCAGACGCGAATGATGTGACGGCCCACCGGCTGACGGAAGATCTGGCTATAGAACGTCGCCACGCCTTCAACGTCGCTCGCCGGGATACCGAGGATCTCGCCAATGGCGTACAGAGCGCCGTCCGGCACCCAGCCACGTTCCTTCTGGACGATCTTCAGGGCTTCGATCGACGCCGCGCGCGGGTCTTCGTAGTGATGCAACTCGTGCTCGATGGCCGAGCGCTCGGTTTCACTCAAGGTGAAACGGTCTGTCTGGATAAGCGTGCTGTTCATGCTTAGCGGTCCACGTCGGCCATAACGAAATCGATACTACCCAGGTACGCGATCAAGTCCGCGACCATGCTGCCTTTGATCACCGAAGGGATCTGCTGCAAGTGCGGGAAGCTTGGGGTACGAATCCGGGTGCGGTAGCTCATGGTGCCGCCATCGCTCGTCAGGTAATAACTGTTGATGCCCTTGGTCGCTTCGATCATCTGGAAGGATTCGTTGGCCGGCATGACCGGGCCCCACGAAACTTGCAGGAAATGCGTGATCAGGGTTTCGATGTGCTGCAGGGTGCGCTCTTTCGGCGGCGGCGTGGTCAGCGGGTGATCCGCCTTGTACGGGCCTTCCGGCATGTTGCGCATGCACTGCTCGATGATCTTGATGCTCTGGCGCATTTCTTCGACGCGCACGATGCAGCGGTCGTAGGCATCGCCATTGGCAGCCAGCGGCACTTCGAATTCGAAGTTCTCGTAACCCGAGTACGGACGCGCTTTACGCAGGTCGAAGTCGCACCCGGTGGCACGCAGGCCGGCACCGGTGACGCCCCATTCCAGGGCTTGTTTGGTGTTGTAGTCGGCGACGCCGATGGTCCGGCCACGCAGGATGCTGTTGTCCAGTGCGGCTTTCTGGTATTCGTCCAGACGCTTGGGCATCCACTCGACGAAATCCTTGACCAGTTTTTCCCAGCCGCGCGGCAGGTCGTGGGCGACGCCACCGATGCGGTACCAGGCCGGGTGCAGACGGAAACCGGTGATGGCTTCGATCACCGTGTACGCCTTCTGGCGGTCGGTGAAGGTGAAGAACACCGGGGTCATGGCGCCGACGTCCTGGATGTAGGTACCCAGGAACAGCAGGTGGCTGGTGATCCGGAAGAACTCGGCCATCATGATGCGTATGACGTCGACTTTCTCCGGCACCTTGATGCCGGCCAGCTTCTCGACCGAGAGCACGTACGGCAGGTTGTTCATCACGCCGCCGAGGTAGTCGATACGGTCGGTGTACGGGATGAAGCTGTGCCAGGACTGACGCTCGGCCATTTTCTCGGCGCCACGGTGGTGGTAACCGATGTCCGGAACGCAATCGACGATTTCTTCACCGTCCAGCTGCAGGATGATGCGGAACGCACCGTGCGCCGAAGGGTGGTTCGGACCGAGGTTGAGGAACATGTAGTCCTCGTTCGGGCCGGAACGTTTCATGCCCCAGTCTTCTGGCTTGAAGCGCGCGGCTTCTTCCTCGAGCTGTTGCTTGGCCAGGGTCAGGCTGTACGGATCGAATTCGGTGGCGCGCGCCGGGAAGTCCTTGCGCAGCGGGTGACCTTCCCAGGTCGGCGGCATCATGATGCGCGACAGGTGCGGGTGGCCTTTGAAGTCGATGCCGTACATGTCCCAGACTTCACGCTCGTACCAGTTGGCGTTCGGCCAGATGCTGGTGACGGTCGGCAAGCTGAGGTCGCTCTCGGACAAGGCGACCTTGATCATCACGTCACTATTACGTTCGATCGACAGCAAGTGGTAGAACACGGAGAAATCGGCGCCGCTTGGCAACCCTTGACGCTTGGTGCGCAGACGCTCGTCCACGCCGTGCAGGTCATAAAGCATGACGTACGGCTTGGGCAGGTTACGCAGGAACGTCAGGACTTCGACGAGTTTGGCGCGGGCAACCCAAAGCACCGGCATGCCGGTGCGGGTAGGCTGGGCGGTGAACGCCTCCGGGCCAAAACGGTTGTTCAGTTCGACGACCACATCCTGGTCGTCTGCCTTGTAAGGCGGGATGTACAGAGCACTGCCTGTAGTCATGGTTATTTATCGCTTTCGGTCAACGTAAAGAATGAAGCCAGTTTCTCGTTCTATAAAAGAAGCAGATCTGGATCAGACTTCGTCGGGGCTGCGCAGGTTGGTGACTGCGATTCGCTGTTCGCGGCGCTTGTCCTTCTCGGAAGGCATCTCGGCGCGGTATACGCCTTGATCACCAACGACCCAGGAAAGCGGACGACGCTCCTGTCCAATCGACTCCTGCAACAGCATCAGGCCTTGCAGGAAAGCTTCAGGACGGGGCGGGCAGCCAGGCACGTAGACGTCCACGGGCAGGAACTTGTCCACCCCTTGAACGACGGAGTAGATGTCGTACATGCCACCGGAGTTGGCGCACGAACCCATGGAGATGACCCATTTGGGTTCGAGCATTTGCTCGTAGAGACGCTGAATGATCGGCGCCATCTTGATGAAGCAGGTACCGGCGATAACCATGAAATCCGCCTGACGCGGCGATGCCCGGATAACTTCGGCGCCAAAGCGCGCGATGTCGTGGGGCGCCGTGAAGGCGGTGGTCATTTCCACATAGCAGCACGAAAGGCCGAAGTTATACGGCCACAGGGAGTTCTTGCGCCCCCAGTTGATCGTGCCGTTAAGCACGTCTTCGAGCTTGCCCATGAAAATGTTTTTGTGGACTTGATCTTCTAACGGATCGGAAACGGTTTCCCGTTCGCCAATCGGATACTGCTCGTTAGGAGCATCGGGGTCGATCCTGGTGAGATTGTATTGCATTGCCAAAGCCTCATTGTTTCAGCTTCGCTTGCCGCTTGCGCCGAGCTTCCGGAGCCCAGTCAAGGGCGCCCACTCGGAATAGGTAGACAAGACCTGCCAACAGAATTGCTATGAAAACGAGAGCTTCGACGAATCCGGTCCAGCCGCTTTCGCGGACGGACACAGACCATGCAAAGAGAAAGAGGGCTTCGATATCGAAGATCACGAATAGCATCGCGACCAGATAGAATTTGGCTGAGAGCCGCAAGCGGGCACCACCTGTAGGTAGCATGCCGGACTCGAACGGTTCGTTTTTGCTGCGGCCCCAGGCTTTTGACCCAAGGAGGCTGGAGACGCCCAGCATGAAGGCACAGAGGCCGACGACGCCTAGAAGGAAAATGGCAAAGCCCCAGTTGTGGGCCATGAGTCCTGTCGCTTCGGGCATGCTGGTAATCCTTAACAGAGAGCAAAGGTCTCTGAGCTTGA
>NZ_RCOE01000029.1:0-4378 GCF_004321495.1 Pseudomonas sp. Sample_10 | reverse complement strand
AGCGGCGTGACGTTGACGATGATGCCGCAACGCGCGTAGGTGCTTTTACCCAGGCAGATGGTCAATACATTGCGCGGGATGCGGAAGTACTCGACGGTGCTGGCCAGGGCAAAGGAGTTCGGCGGGATGATGCACACGTCGCTGTGGATATCGACGAAGCTGCCGGCATCGAAGTTTTTCGGGTCGACGATGGCGGAGTTGATGTTGGTGAACACCTTGAAATGATTGGTGCAACGCACATCGTAGCCGTAGCTGGACACGCCGTAGGAGATCACACGGCTATCGTCGCTGCCACGCATCTGGCGCTCTACGAACGGCTCGATCATGCCGTGCTCTTGCGCCATGCGGCGAATCCACTTGTCCGATTTGATGCTCATGGCGGTGTCCTGAATAGCGAGGTGGAAAAAATCTGTCCGGCATCTTACCGGGGCGCGCCGCCGGGTTCAAAGCACTGGGCGCAATTCTCGATGATCCTGCCGAAATTACGGACCTTCGAAGCAATACGATGCACCGTCGATCACGAAAACCGAGAAACCTTCGCAAGAAGCATTGGCACGTCTCGGAAAAAGGGTTAAGGTGGCGCCACTGTGCTGCTTGTGTCACTGAGAATCTCTACACGATATGTTGAATTTCGATCCAACCATCTACAAGAATTTTTCCTGCTCTTTGCACTCAGTCTCGGCCAGGGTTCTTCCTGAGTCGCAGTTATCTTTGTTCAAGGAGTTACACCATGTCTAATCGCCAAACCGGTACCGTTAAGTGGTTCAACGATGAAAAAGGCTTCGGCTTCATCACTCCACAATCCGGTGACGACCTGTTCGTTCACTTCAAAGCTATCCAATCCGACGGCTTCAAAAGCCTGAAAGAAGGCCAACAGGTTTCTTTCATCGCTACCCGCGGTCAGAAAGGCATGCAAGCTGAAGAAGTTCAAGTTATCTAACTTGTACTTGCTTTAGCAAAAGGCCCCGCCCTCAAAAGCGGGGCTTTTTTGTGGGCGAGTGTTTTGTCGGCCAAGAGCTTTTGATTGCGCTGACGCCATCGCGGGCAAGCCTCGCTCCTGCAGATATCCAATGACTCTGTAGAAGCGAGGCTTGCCCGCGATGGGTTATAGATGTGGAAACGGGTTTACCAGGTCACACCAAATCCTGCGGTGTACCGGGTCTTGTCCAGGTCTGCTTCTTGCGTACCATCGACGATGTCGCGTTCAGCCTTGAGATTGAGCGAAGCCCAGTCGGTCACCTTGTAGCGCAAGCCCATCTCGGCATCCAGCGCATACTCGGCCACGCCGGACAGTGGCTTGCCCACCTCGCCATTGGTGAAGAACTCGACTTTCTTGCCGATCAGGTAGCGGTTGTAATCCCACTTCATCGCCACGGAATAAAAGTTGTCCTTACTACCGTCGGCAAATTGATAATCCGTGCGGTTGATCAGCGAGCCGAGGGAGAACGCCCCCAGCTCGTTATCCCAGAACTGGTAACCCGGACCGGTACCGACCGTGCGTTGACGGGACAGGTCTTCAACCTTGTCCCGCTTATAGACCAGTCGACCCTGCCAGAACCACTTTTCGGTCAGGAAGCGGTCGAGGGAGTACTCGGCCCGCCAGTTGTCCGTAGTCACCACATCGTCCTGGAACTCGCGGTTGTACTCGCCTTCCGCAATGTGGCGCCAGCGACCATGACGCGCGGATGTCTTGAAGTCGACATCGTAATCGTCGGTGTCCTTGTCGGCGCGCTGGTAATCCAGAGCTGCATCAATGTTGCCTTTCCAGACCAGATCCTCGACGACGGGCTTGGGCTTGAGCATCTGCTGAATGCTCGCCAACTCCACCGTCTTGGGCGCATCACCGTTGGCCAGAGTTACCTTGCCATCCTCCGCCGCGTGCAGCGACTTGGCCACCTCCCCGGTGTAGGCATCCTGCTTGACCAGCAGATGTTGATCGCTCTCCAGGGTTTTCACCTTGTTCCAATCGATCGGCACGGCACCGGCATACTCGGTCTGAACCAGCAGCTTGCCGCCATCGAACAGGATGATCTTGCCGCTCAACTTGTCACCGTTCTTCAACCAGACGGTATCCGCGAGCAAAGGAGTGGAGGCACTGACGACAGCGAGGCACAGCAGGGTTCTGGACAACATAAGCAAATACAGGCTCAGGTTCGCGAAAAAAAGTCGGCATTATCCGCAGGAATAAGGCCCTAGCAAGGACTGACCCGACTATTTCTATTGAGTTCATTTCTCAATTGGCGATCGAGGATTTACTCTACGGACGGTACTGTAATTTTTTTCAGGGACTGCGCACGTGACCGAAACAGAAGCTGAACCCGAAAGCGCAGCGCAAATCCGACGCACGGCGCTCTATCTGACCCTGGCCCAAGTGCCCGAAGGCAAAGTGGTGAGCTACGGTCAGTTGGCGGAGTTGGCCGGTTTGGGCCGGGCCGCGCGCTGGGTCGGACGGACCCTGAGCCAACTGCCCGCAGACAGCAAGCTACCCTGGCACCGCGTACTTGGCGCCGGAGGGCGCATCAGCCTCCCCGTTGGCAGCCCGTCGGGGGATGAACAACGCGCGCGATTGCGCATGGAGGGCATCAGTATCCTGAATAATCGTGTTGATATTCAGCGCCATGGGTGGCGCCCGGTAGAGCACAGCGGTTAGAGTGCGCGCTTTGTTTCCGTATTTCTTGAGGCAGACTCCAGCCCATGCCCCGTAAAACCTGGCGCGCCGCGCTCGCTGCCTATGCCAGCCCCTCGACGCTTGTACTGCTATTGCTGGGTTTCGCCGCCGGCCTGCCCTACATGCTGGTGTTCTCGACGCTTTCCGTCTGGCTGCGTGAAGCCGGCGTGGCGCGCGAGACCATCGGCTACGCCAGCCTGATCGGCCTGGCCTACGCCTTCAAATGGGTCTGGTCGCCCTTGCTCGACCAATGGCGCCTGCCCTTGCTCGGCAAGCTCGGTCGTCGACGTTCCTGGCTGGTGCTTTCCCAGGCACTGGTGATCCTCGGCCTGGTCGGCATGGGCTTTTGCGACCCGCAAAAACATTTGTCCTGGCTGATCGCCATCGCTGTAGTGGTCGCGTTCGCCTCGGCGACGCAGGATATTGCGGTTGACGCCTATCGCCTGGAAATCGCCGAAGACAATCGCCAGGCTGCCCTGGCCGCCAGCTACATGTCCGGTTATCGAATCGCGGCGCTGCTGGCCACGGCCGGCGCGCTGTTCTTCGCCGAAGGTTTCGGCTCCACCGGCTTCAACTACAAGCACTCCGCCTGGGCCGGCACGTACCTGCTGTTCGGCGCCTTGATGGTTCCGGCGCTGCTGACCTCGTTGTTCATGCGCGAACCGCCCGTGCCGCTGCGCACGCAATTGCAGGCCGGACGCTACAGTTTCGTGCATCAATTGGCCTCGGTGTTCGTTCTGATCGTACTGCTGGTTTCCGTGCCGGCCATGTTCACCCAGCTCTACAACACCGACTTCGCCAGCGTGCTGTTCGAAGGTGTGAGCCCGCTTGACCTGCTGCTCCAGGACCGCGCCTTCCTGCGGGCAATCCTCTACACCACGCTCACCGCCCTGTGCCTGTCAGCGATGGGCCGTCGCGGGCTGGCGCCGGTGCTGACTCCGGTCAACGACTTCATTCTTCGCTATCGCTGGCAAGCGCTGCTGCTGCTTGGCCTGATCGCCACTTATCGGATGTCCGACACGGTCATGGGCGTGATGGCCAACGTGTTTTATATCGACCAGGGTTTCACCAAAGACCAGATCGCCAGCGTCAGCAAGATCTTCGGCCTGATCATGACCCTGGTGGGTGCCGGCATGGGTGGCCTGCTGATCGTGCGATTCGGCATCCTGCCGATCCTGTTCATTGGCGGCGTGGCCTCCGCTGGGACCAACATCCTGTTCCTGATGCTCGCCGACATGGGTGCCAACCTGAACATGCTGGTATTGACCATTTCACTGGACAACTTCAGTTCCGGCCTTGCGACCTCGGCATTCGTGGCCTATCTGTCGAGCCTGACCAACCTCAAATTCTCCGCCACCCAATACGCCCTGCTCAGCTCGATCATGCTCTTGCTGCCGCGCCTGATCGGCGGTTACTCCGGGGTCATGGTGGAGAAATTCGGCTACCACAATTTCTTCCTGATCACTGCCCTGCTGGGTGTTCCGACGCTACTGCTGATCGCCTTGCACTGGTTCCAGGAAAGTCGCCGCGAGGGTCCGACCCCCACACCGGAACCCGTACCGACGCAGGTAGCGGAAGAATCGTAGGAAGAATCTGCAGGAAACAACCTGGAGGGCGCAGCGATTCCCGCCCTCCCGCCACACCGCCGACCGCACGCCTGTACGACAGCGGATCTCGCCCGTACAATGCTCCGTCATTTCTCGTCATCAG
>NZ_RCOE01000233.1:0-940 GCF_004321495.1 Pseudomonas sp. Sample_10 | reverse complement strand
CCACAGGGATGTGTTTGCCACAAATCATCAGTGGGCATGCCGTCCTTGAGCTAGAACGGTTAGGATACCTGCCTGATTTTCCAGCCTTGTTATCGGAGTTGCCCATGAGCGCCGTCAATCGCGCAGCGGTGGAAGCCGTCCTTCGCCAATACACCGACCCTTATCTGAACCAGGACCCGGTCAGCGCCGGGTGCGTGCGCAACATCGACATTCAGGGCGACCGCGTCAGCGTCCAGCTCGAATTGGGTTACGCCGCCGGTCTGTTCAAGAGTGGCTGGGCGCAGATGCTGGAAATGGCTATTCAAGGCCTCGATGGCGTGTCGAGTGCAAAAGTCGACATCACCAGCGTGATTGCCGCACACAAGGCTCAGGCGCAGATCCCGGGGCTGGCCAACGTGAAAAACGTCGTGGCCGTGGCGTCAGGCAAGGGTGGCGTGGGCAAATCCACCACCGCGGCCAACCTGGCACTGGCCCTCGCCCGCGAAGGCGCCAAGGTCGGGATTCTAGACGCCGACATCTACGGTCCGAGCCAGGGCATCATGTTCGGCATCGCCGAAGGCACCCGCCCGCAGATCAAAGATCAGAAGTGGTTCGTACCGATCCAGTCCCACGGCGTCGAAGTCATGTCCATGGCCTTCCTCACCGACGACAACACGCCAATGGTCTGGCGCGGACCGATGGTTTCCGGTGCCTTGCTGCAACTGGTCACCCAGACTGCCTGGGGCGATCTGGATTACCTGGTCATCGACATGCCGCCAGGCACCGGCGACATCCAGCTGACCCTGGCGCAGAAAGTCCCGGTGGCCGGCGCCGTCATCGTCACCACCCCGCAGGACCTGGCATTGCTGGACGCTCGCAAGGGCGTCGAAATGTTCCGCAAGGTCAACATTCCGGTGCTGGGCGTGGTGGAAAACATGGCCGTGCACATCTGCTCGAACTG
>NZ_RCOE01000303.1:0-940 GCF_004321495.1 Pseudomonas sp. Sample_10 | reverse complement strand
GGCGCGTTCGAAGGCATCGGCATCGCCGCCGACCATGATGCTCAGGGTCGCAGCCTTGGCGCCAACTTCACCGCCGGACACCGGGGCGTCGAGGTATTGCGCGCCTTTCTCGTTGATCTTGGCCGCGAAAGCCTTGGTGGCGGTCGGCGAGATCGAGCTCATGTCGATCACGACTTTGCCTTTGCCGATACCCGCGGCAATGCCGTCGGCGCGGAACAGCACGTCATCGACCTGCGGGGTATCCGGCACCATGACGATGATGAATTCAGCTTCCTGGGCGACTTCTTTGGGGTTCGCCAGGGCAACGGCGCCAGCAGCAACCAGATCGGCAGGCGCGGCGTCGTGGTGTGCCGACAGGAACAGGCTGTGACCGGCTTTCTGCAGGTTCGCCGCCATTGGGTGGCCCATGATGCCGGTGCCGATAAATCCGATTTTAGCCATGAAAAAATCCTCTTGTTTTTGTGTAGCCAAATAATGTGCCGAACACACTTTGTGGCGAGGGAGCTTGCTCCCGCTCGGCTGCGAAGCAGTCGTAGATCCTGAGAACCGGTTCTGCCCGAATCACCATAGTGAATGGCTGTTGGGGGCGCTTCGCACCCCAGCGGGAGCAGGCTCCCTCACCACAGAGGCCCGGTTTAAACTCAGATCGCGTTATGGGTTTTCAACCAGCCGAGGCCGGCTTCAGTGGTGGTCAGCGGCTTGTATTCGCAGCCGACCCAACCCTGGTAACCGATGCGGTCCAGGTGTTCGAACAGGAAGCGGTAGTTGATCTCACCGGTGCCTGGTTCGTTGCGCCCCGGGTTGTCCGCGAGCTGTACATGGTTGATCTCGCCCAGATGCGATTGCAGGGTGCGGGCCAGGTCGCCTTCCATGATTTGCATGTGGTAGATGTCGTATTGCAGGAACAGGTTGGCGCTGCCGACCTGCTCGCGAATCGACA
>NZ_RCOE01000142.1:0-38373 GCF_004321495.1 Pseudomonas sp. Sample_10 | reverse complement strand
GCCCCCCTCAATCAACGTACCTGGCCGATCTGCAGCGTCATTGGCGGACTGGTCGGTGGAGGCCTGGGCGCTATCGAAAGTGGCGGTTGGGCGGCGGGTGGAGCGGCGCTCGGTATATTGACCGGTGGTTTGATCTGTTACGCCCAGGACGGTGACGAAGACGACGACGGTGTGTTCGACCGCCGCGATCGCTGCCCCGACACACCGGCCAACACGCCTGTGGAACATCATGGTTGCCCGCTGCCGCAATACCCGGCCAGCGTGAAACCTGCAGAACCTGCTGCGCCTGAAGTCATCACGTTGAGCAACGACGTGTTCTTCGGTTTCAATCAATCCGACCTGACCCCGACCGCGCAAAGCGAGCTCGATGCGATCATGAGCAAATTGCTGGACGCCGATGTGGTGAACATCAAGGTGATCGGCCATACCGACAGCGTTGGCTCGGACAGCTACAACCAGGCCCTTTCGGAGCGCCGCGCCAGCAGCGTGGCGGAATATCTGCTGAGCCAGGGTGTGGCACCCAACAAACTCACCAGCGAGGGCAAGGGCGAAAGCCAGCCGGTGGCCGATAACGAAACCGAGGAAGGCCGCGCGAAAAATCGTCGCGTGGAACTGCACATCAATCGCTGAACCGCGGGTTAGAGCTGTCGAACGCAGATCTCCTGCGTTTCGACGGCCATTCGGCGATCTTCAACAAGAATTTTCGCTTGCCCTCTGGCTTATCCCGCGTGGAAGCCGTTACTGTGCGCTCAAAGAATAATTCCCATCGAGGGGCGTATGAAGGTGATTTGGGGGCTGGGGAAGCTGTTGACCCTGCTGTTCTGGCTGGTGGTGCTGGTCAACCTGTTCACGCCATTTGCCTATCCGCTGCATCTGCTGGTCAATCTGGCCGGCGGTATTCTGGCGATCCTTCATCTACTGGAAGCGCTGTTGTGCTACCGCAGCCTCAGAGGCCGCGCGCACCCTTGGCGTGATCGACTGAAGATTGTCATTTTCGGCGTTTTCCACCTGCAAACCATTCCCGCTCCCTCCGCATCCAAGGCTTCCCATGCGTAAATTCTGTCTGCTCGCCGTACTCATCAGTCCACTGGCCTGCGCTCAGGTGGTGAGCGTCGAAACCAACTCGCTGATGCGTCTGCCCAACACCGCCAGCACCTTGCAACTGGAACGTCTGGAGGTCGCCGATTACGGCACGTTACTGATTCCGTCGAACGTGACTGAAGTCACCGTCGGCGAGTTGCATCTGGGACGTGATGCGCGGATCGCGATTGTACCCAGCGAGCAGGCGCTGGAATTGAAAGTCAGCCGTGCTCAATTGTCCGAGGGCAGCCAGATCACCGCTCGCGGCGCGCCGGGCACTTTTCAGAAGGCCGCGCGCTCCGGGCGCAACCTGAATCTGCAAATCAAGACGCTCAATGCCCCGCAACTGATCGTCGACGCGCGCGGTGGTGCGGGGGCTCCGGGGTTTGTCGGTCTCGACGGGGCCAACGGTCAAGCCCCGGGCTGTACCTGGGGCCAGGCCGGACGCGGTGCCGATGGCAGCAATGGCAGTGACGGCCAGCCAGGCGCACCGGGGGCATTGGTCAAACTGGTGGTGCCGCGTGATTACCCGGCAGAACAGATCAAGGTTCAAGTGGCCGGCGGTGCGGGTGGCCTGGCCGGACCCGGTGGAAAACCGGGAGCGGGTGGCAAGGCCAAGGGCTGCCTGATCTATAAAGCCGATGGCGGCAAGAGCGGCAAACCAGGTGCCGATGGGCAACCGGGACCTGCCGGGGCGGCAGGCTCGGTGGTCGTGCAGCGGTTGTAAGCATTGATCGTTCCCACGCTCTGCGTGGGAATGCAGCCCGTGACGCTTCGCGTCACTGGACGCAAAGCGTCCCTTGAGGCGTTCCCACGCGGAGCTTGGGAACGATCATGGTCGAGCGGCAGCAACAACTACCACGACCAACCCGACAATCAAGTTGATCCCCACCAACCGACGAATCCGCCCCAGCACTGCAGCCCCCGCCGGCCAGTCCTGCGCCAGCACAGCCGCGCGCAACTCCGGCAGCATCAACGCCTGAATCCTGATGAACAATGCCGTCATCACCACAAACAACCCCATCATCACCTGCACATAGCGCGGCGCGTGTTCAAAACCGCTGAAATTCAGATTCAGCATGACCACGCCACTGACTGGCAACAGCACGACCGCCCCCCAGACCCAGCGGAAAAAACCTTGAAACACTTCAATCCACAGCTTCAAGCGGGCAGGACCCTCAAGCGCTGTCATCGCCGCGGGACGCAAGACCATCCAGGCGAAAAACATGCCGCCCACCCACACCAGTGCGGCGAGGACATGCAGGCTATAAACAAGGCTAAAAGGTGTCATTCGGGTACTCCGTTCTGCGCGGGATTCATTAGCGGGGTATGATAGCGGCCGAATCAAACTACTGAAAATTTATCCAGCGTTTCTTGCGCCCGACAATTCATGATCAGCACTGAACTCAAAACCACGATCCAGGGCGCCTACTCGCGTTTTCTCGAAGCCAAGAGCCTCAAGCCGCGCTACGGCCAACGCCTGATGATCGCCGAAGTTGCCAAAGTCCTCGGTGATATCGACACCGACGACGAAGGCCGGCGCAGTGGCGACCCCGCGATTGTCGCGGTGGAAGCCGGCACCGGTACTGGCAAGACCGTGGCCTACAGCCTGGCGGCGATCCCCACCGCCAAGGCCGCTGGCAAGCGCCTGGTGATCGCCACGGCCACCGTCGCCCTGCAGGAGCAGATCGTCTACAAGGATCTGCCCGACCTGATGCGCAACAGCGGGCTGAATTTCAGCTTCGCCCTGGCCAAGGGGCGCGGGCGCTACATGTGCCTGTCCAAGCTCGACATGTTGCTCCAGGAAGGCCACGCGCAAACCGCCACGGCGCAATTGTTCGAAGAAGAAGGTTTCAAGATCGAGGTCGATGAGGCCAGCCAGAAGCTGTTCACCAGCATGATCGAGAAACTCGCCGGCAATAAGTGGGACGGCGACCGCGACAGCTGGTCCACCGCGCTCGAAGACGCCGATTGGGCACGCTTGACCACCGATCACAGCCAATGCACCAACCGTCATTGCCCGAACTTCGGCCAGTGCGCCTTCTACAAGGCCCGCGAAGGCATGGGCAAGGTAGACGTGATCGTCACCAACCACGACATGGTGCTGGCTGACCTGGCGTTGGGCGGCGGCGCTGTGCTGCCGGACCCGCGCGACACCATCTACGTGTTCGACGAAGGCCACCACCTGCCAGACAAGGCCATCGGCCACTTCGCCCACTACACGCGCCTGCGCTCCACCGCCGACTGGCTGGAAACCACGGCGAAGAACCTGACCAAACTGCTGGCGCAACACCCGTTGCCCGGGGATCTGGGCAAGTTGATCGAGCAGGTGCCGGAGCTGGCTCGGGAGATCAAGACCCAGCAACAATTCATGTTCACCGCCTGCGAACAGGCCGCCGATTTCAAGCCCGGCGAAGATGTCGAAGGTCGCGAACGCCCGCGTCATCGCTTCGTCGGCGGAGTGATTCCCGAGCACATGCGTGAGATGGGCATCGAGTTGAAGAAAGGCTTTGCCCGCCTGACCGACCTGTTCACGCGCCTCACCGAACTGCTCAAGGAAGGCATGGACGGCGAGGTCAACATCGGCATCGCCAGCAACCAGGCCGAAGAGTGGTATCCGCTGTTCGGCAGCCTGTTGTCCCGTTCTTCCGGCAACTGGGAGTTGTGGGTGGCGTTTACCGCTGAAGACCCTGAAGACAACCCGCCCATGGCCCGTTGGTTGACCCTGGCCGAAAGCGGCTCGCTGTTCGACATCGAGGTCAACGCCAGCCCGATCCTCGCGGCGGAAATGCTCCGACGCAACCTGTGGAACGTAGCCCATGGCTGCTTGGTCACTTCGGCGACCCTGACGGCCCTCGGCACCTTCGACCGCTTCCGCATGCGCGCCGGCCTGCCGAAAAAAGCGGTCACCGCCGTGGTACCGAGCCCGTTTCATCATGCCGATGCCGGTGTGTTGCGAGTGCCGAACCTGAACGCCGACCCACGTGATGCGGCGGCGCACACCGCGGCGATCATCCGCGATCTGCCGGACCTGGTCGAAGGTTCGCGCGGCACACTGGTGCTGTTCTCTTCGCGCAAGCAGATGCAGGACGTGTTCGACGGCCTCGACCGCGACTGGCGCAAGCAGGTGTTCATTCAAGGCAACCTGTCGAAACAGGAAACCCTGAACAAGCACAAGGCGAGGGTCGATGGCGGTGATTCCAGCGTGTTGTTCGGCCTGGCAAGCTTTGCCGAAGGGGTCGACCTGCCGGGTGCCTATTGCGAGCACGTGGTCATCGCCAAAATTCCGTTCTCGGTGCCGGATGACCCTGTCGAAGCGGCACTGGCGGAATGGATCGAAGCCCGTGGCGGCAATCCGTTCATGGAAATCTCCGTGCCGGATGCCTCGCTGAAACTGGTCCAGGCCTGCGGGCGCTTGCTGCGCACCGAAGAAGACCGCGGCACCATCACTTTGCTCGACCGGCGTCTGGTGACCCAGCGCTATGGCAAAGCGATCCTCAATGCGTTGCCGCCTTTCCGGCGTGAAATTTCCTGAAACACCGGTGGGCAGTTTTGCCCGCCGCGTTGTCTATCTTTCAGCCATCGCTTTTCCATTGGCCCATTGAAGGTCTTAGGGAGAATTTCGTTCTCATGATTCGCCGTTCGTTGCCTGCCGTTTTTGCCCTGTTGTTCGCATCGCCCTTGCTGGCGGCTCCCGCCGGACAACAGACGCTGTTCAACTTTGTACGCCCCGCCGACGTGGTCCAGGTGGCGACTCAGGACGCCAGCCTGCCGCAATCCAACGCCGAGCAAACCCCCGAGGGCGAAGTGCTGCGCCGGGTGACATTCAACCCGGTGGCCAGGCCAACCCTGCGCCTGAGCCCGCAAACCGGCGCCTGGGACTGGTCGCAATCGGGCGTGATGAGCCTGCGAATCCAGAGTGCGATGAACTGGGCCGTGACCCTGTACGTGACTATTCAGAGCAACGATGGCAAGACACTGGTCAGCCGTGTCGATTTGCCGGCCGGTCCGGCGCAAACCCTGCTGGTGCCGCTGCAGCCGACGTCGCCGCTGAATCAGGGCATGAAAGCCGGCCCGCCAATGCCGATGTCCGTCGACGGTCAGCGCATCCTGTTGGCCAGCAGCGTCGGCGAGCTGGATCGCCGCCAGGTGGTGTCGGTCACTGTGTCGATGGATCAACCGCAAGTCGCCCAGAGCATCTTGCTCGAGCGCTTTGGCGTACAGGATGGCGAGTCCGTTACCCAAGCGGTGTATGGCGGCCTGGTGGACGCTTATGGTCAATCGACCCGGGCCAAATGGCCGGAGAAGGTCGCTGGCGATGAACAACTGAAAAGCGCCGCGGCCAAGGAACAACAACAGCTGAAAACCTGGTTGGCCGAGCGCGAGAAGGCTTCGCTGGACAAGTTCGGCGGCTGGAACAAAGGCCCTGCGTTCAAGGCCAGCGGTTTTTTTCGTACCGAGAAGCGTGATGGTCGCTGGTATCTGGTGACCCCTGAAGGGCACCCGTTTTATTCGTTGGGAGTCAACTCGGTCGCTGCGGACGTCAGCCAGACGTATGTCGCCGGTCGCGAGTGGATGTTCGAATCCCTGCCCAAGCCTGAGGAGCCTTTGGCCAGCCATTTCGGCGAAGGGGATAACCGCGGCGGCAATGGTGTCGACCAGGGACGAGGCTACAACTCCGGTCGCTGGTACGATTTTTACGGCGCCAACTTGCAGCGTTTGTACGGCGACCCTTGCGCGCTGGGCAGCGACACCAAGGCCGGTGTTGCGGCAGCCGCCAAGGCAGACGCGGTAGAAGCAACGGCAGAAAAAGCCGTCGAGCCAGCCGTGGCGCCTTCAAGTGCTGGATCCGGTATTGCCGAAGCGGCCAAAACCGATGCCGTCGACGCGACCGCCGCTAAAACAGCTGAGCCGACACCCGCCGAACCCTGCAAAGTGGCATTCGACGAAAAACGCTGGACCGGCCATACCCTCGACCGTCTGCAAGCCTGGGGCTTCAACACCGTAGGCAACTGGAGCGCGCCATCACTGGCCAACGCGGACCGCGTGCCATACACCTTACCGCTGTCGATCGTCGGTGATTACGCCAGCATCAGTACCGGTAGCGACTGGTGGGGCGGCATGCCGGACCCGTTCGATCCACGCTTCGCCATGGCCACCGAACGCGCCGTGGCTATTGCCACCCGTGATCATCGCGACGATCCGTGGCTGATCGGTTACTACGCCGACAACGAACTGGCCTGGGCCGGTCCCGGCGACGACCCGAAAGCCCGATATGCCTTGGCCTACGGCACCTTGAAAATGACCACCGACGTGCCGGCCAAACGCGCGTTCCTCAAGCAACTGCGCGACAAGTACCGCAATCAGGCCGGTTTGTCGAAAGCCTGGGGCATTGATCTGCCAGCCTGGGAGCTGATGGAAGACCCTGGGTTCGTGCCACCGCTGCCGAGCGCCGAGCACCCGGAAATCGAGGCCGATTTCAAATACTTCCAGAAAGTCTTCGCCGATACCTACTTCAAGACCATTTCCGACTCGCTCAAGTGGCACGCGCCGAACCAGCTGTTGCTCGGTGGTCGATTTGCCATCACCACCCCGGAAGCCGTTGAGTCCTGTGCCCAGTATTGCGACGTCCTGAGCTTCAACATGTACACCTTGCAACCGCAGGACGGTTACGACTTCACCAAACTGCGCAGCCTCGACAAACCGGTGTTAATCACTGAATTCAACTTCGGCTCGACTGATCGCGGCCCATTCTGGGGCGGCGTGACGCAATTGGCGAAGGAAGACGATCGCGGCCCGGCCTATGCGAACTTCCTCAAAAAGGCTCTGAACGAACCGTCTATCGTCGGGGTGCACTGGTTCCAATACCTCGATCAACCCGTGACCGGGCGTCTGCTGGATGGCGAAAATGGCCATTTTGGTCTGGTAGGGATCACTGATCTGCCGTTCCAGGGTTTTGTCGATAGCGTTCGCAAAAGCAATCTGGCGGCGGTCGATCAGCTGGCCAAGGAGGCCGAGAAAGCCGCAGCCGAGGCGGACAAGGCCAGTCATGATGCCGAGGGCGGAAGAGAGGCCGATGCCGGCAAAGGCCCGGGGAAGGGCGCCGGTGGGCATTCCGGCAAGGGGCATTGAGTCCAGATGCACCGCGTTATCGTTTTTCGCGGGCAAGCCTCGCGCCTACAGGTTTTGTGAAGGTCGCGATGACCGCAGGAGCGAGGCTTGCCCGCGAAGGCATCAGTGCCGACGCCAATTTGTCGATCACTTCCAGGGGTGATTGACCGCCCGGCCCGACCCTGTTCCCAAAACCGTCAAGGGCTGGAACAATGCGGGCCACTTTGTAGAGCGTTTATCCGGGGAGTTGCGGGTGCAGATTCAGGGTCATTACGAGCTTAAGTTCGAGGCAGTGCGTGAGGCATTCGCGGCACTGTTCGACGATCCCCAGGAGCGTGGCGCGGCGTTGTGCATCAAGATCGGTGGCGAAACCGTGCTCGACCTCTGGTCCGGCACCGCCGACAAGGATGGCGCCGAGGCCTGGCACAGCGACACCATCGCCAACCTGTTTTCTTGCACCAAAACCTTCACCGCCGTCACTGCGTTGCAGCTGGTCGCCGAAGGCAAGCTGCAACTGGACGCACCCGTTGCCCGTTATTGGCCTGAATTTGCCGCGGCTGGCAAAGAAGCCGTGACCCTGCGCCAACTGCTCTGTCATCAGGCCGGTTTGCCGGCATTGCGCGAGTTGCTGGCGCCCGAAGCCCTTTACGATTGGCCAACCATGGTCGGCGCCCTGGCCGCCGAAGCACCGTGGTGGACGCCGGGTGAAGGTCACGGATATGCGGCAATCACCTATGGCTGGCTGATCGGCGAATTGCTGCGACGCGCCGATGGTCGTGGGCCAGGTGAATCGATCGTGGCGCGGGTCGCCAAGCCATTGGGCCTGGATTTCCACGTCGGTCTGGCGGACGAAGAGTTCCATCGCGTGGCGCATATCGCTCGCGGCAAAGGCAATGTCGGCGACGCCGCTGCCCAGCGCCTGTTGCAAGTGACCATGCGCGAACCCACGGCCATGACCACGCGCGCGTTCACCAACCCGCCGTCGGTCCTCACCAGCACCAACAAACCGGAATGGCGGCGCATGCAGCAACCCGCAGCCAATGGTCACGGCAATGCCCGAAGCCTGGCCGGTTTTTACGCCGGTTTGCTGGACGGCAGCTTGCTCGAAGGCGAGATGCTCGACGAGTTGACCCGCGAGCACAGCCTCGGCGAGGACAAGACACTACTGACCCGGACCCGATTCGGTCTGGGTTGCATGCTCGATCAACCGGATGTGCCCAACGCGACATTCGGTCTGGGTCCACGAGCGTTTGGGCATCCGGGCGCAGGTGGCTCCATTGGTTTTGCTGACCCGGAGCACGATGTGGCTTTCGGTTTTGTGACAAATACACTGGGGCCGTACGTCTTGATGGATCCGCGCGCACAAAAGCTTGTGCGGGTACTGGCCACTTGTCTGTAAAACCCGCTGAAGGTTCCCGGAGCTGGAACCCGAAAGCCTTTTCAGTTTCAAAGCGTCTGTTTATGCGGGCCGATCCGGCCTGATTTTTTATGACTTCATTTTTGTGGATATCCAATGTCAACCAAACCAACCCTCGCTTTGGCACTGTGCTTCGCTATTACCGGTTGCGCACAGAATCCTAAAAATGATGCGGATGGCGGCAGCTGGTGGCCTTTCGGATCTTCCGACAAAGTTGCCGCAAAAGAACCTGCCCCAACTCCCGTGAAGCCTGCCGCCAGCGCGGCGGTAGCCAAGACTGAAAGCACCAGCCCCTGGTACTGGCCGTTCGGTTCCGATGACGACGCGAGCAAGTCTGCCGCCAAGCCGGAATCAAAGCCTGAAGCCAAACCTGCCGCAGTAGCCAAGGCCGATGCCGATGCAGGCGGCAAATGGTGGTGGCCGTTCGGCGGCAAAGAGCAGAGCGCCGCCAAAGTCGTGCCAATGCCGGATCCGAAAGTCACCCAGGCCTGGCTCGACGAGTACGAGCCGCGTCTGCGTACCGCGATCAAGGACAGCAACCTGCAACTCGAGCGCCGTGAAAACGTGCTGGTAGTGACGGCGCCTGTCGAAGGCTCGTTCAACCCGGATCGCCCGGCCATGTTGCTGCCGGTGACCCTCGGCCCGTTCACCCGGGTCGCGAAAATTCTCGAAGTCGATCCCAAGACTGCCGTGTTGGTACTCGGTCACAGCGACACCTCGGGTGCAGCGCCCGCCAACGTCAAGTTGAGCCAGGAGCGTGCCCAGGCTGTTGCGGCGATTTTCCGTCTCAGTGGTCTGCAACGTGATCGCCTGATGCTGCGCGGCATGGGTGGCGAAGCCCCGCGTGCCGCCAACGACAGCGTTGAAGGACGCGCCTTGAACCGTCGCGTGGAACTGCTGGTGACCCCGCAAAACACCATGGTTGCCTTGCTGAGCAAGTACAATATGCCGGCTCCGGCGCCGGTCACCCTGGTGGCAGCGCAGGACATCAAACCGGTGGCCAAGCCTGTGACCCCGGCCCCAGCCGCCAAGAAGGCCGCCGTGCCTGCGACGAAAAAAGCACCGGCCAAGAAAGCGGCCGCCAAAAAGACCCCGGCTAAAACCGCAACGCCGGCGAAAAAGACTGCACCGGCCAAAGCGGCTACCGATACCAAGAAAGTCGCCGCGGCCGATAGCACAAAGAAGTGATTCGTTAATCAAAAGGAATGCGCCATGACCAAGGCCCTGGCTGATATGCGCCGCGATTACACCCGTGATGGCCTGACCGAGGCGCAAGCCCCGGTCGAGCCGTTTGCGCTGTTCCACCAGTGGTTCGCCGACGCGGTGAAAACCGAACAGGCACCGGTGGAAGCGAACGCCATGACCTTGGCCACGGTCGACCCGGACGGTCGGCCGCATTGCCGCATCCTGCTGCTCAAGGGTTTGGACGAAAAGGGCTTCACCTTCTTCACCAACTACGACAGTGCCAAGGGTCAACAGCTGGCGGCGAATCCGTTCGGGGCCATGACGTTTTTCTGGCCGACCCTGGAACGTCAGGTTCGGATCGAAGGGCGGGTGGTGAAAGTTACGCCACAAGAATCCGATGCCTACTATCAGGTTCGACCTTTGGGCAGCCGCCTTGGCGCGTGGGCATCACCGCAAAGCCGGGTGATCGCCGACCGTGCTGAACTGGAAAAACTGCTCAAGGATACCGAGCAGCGTTTCAGCGATAGCCAGCCACACTGCCCTGAACATTGGGGTGGTTATCGCCTGCTGCCGGAGCGCATCGAGTTCTGGCAGGGCCGTCCGAGCCGTCTCCATGACCGTCTCAACTATCGCTTGCAGGGCTCCGGCTGGATTCTTGAACGCCTGGCACCCTAAGCAGTCTACCGCTCGAGATAGCCTGCCGCAGCGGCCTCCAGCCATTGCGGCAAGTCTCGACGCTTGATCTTTTGCGCCTGAGCGTTCGCCAGTTGCTGGAGCATGAACGCTTTTTTGCGTTCGTCATTCCCGGCTAACGCCAGTGCCAGGTCGCGGTCCATCCAGCGTTTGATCCGTACGTACAGCCAATAGTGGAAGTACAGACCGGCAACGGTCGTCACGACGATGATAAAGTAATCCATGAAAATCCTCGGGCAGCGGCGCAGATTGCCGAAATGGTCGCTACTGTGTGATGAAAATCGCGCACAGGCCCTGTACCGGAACTGAATGAAATCATTTTTATCCGGGCGATGCCGTGACAGGCGTCAAGCTGCGGAGTTTAATGAATACCTGTCCTTTGGAGTTGATGCTATGCGTAAGTCTGTTCTGCTGGTTGCTTCCTTTTCCACGATGGCGATGTTGCTCACTGGTTGCCAATCGAGCCTGACCGGTGACTCCTACTCCCGTGACGAAGCGCGTCGCGTGCAGACGGTTCGCATGGGTACGATCGAAGCATTGCGCCCGGTAAAAATCGAAGGCACCAAAACCCCGATCGGCGGCCTCGCCGGCGCAGCCGTTGGCGGTGTTGGTGGCAGTGCCATCGGTGGCGGTCGCGGCAGTATCGTTGCAGCGGTCATCGGTGCAGTTGCCGGTGGCCTGGTGGGTTCGGCGGCCGAAGAAGGCCTGACCCGCACCCAGGGCGTGGAAATCACCGTCCGCGAAGACGACGGCAGCATGCGTGCCTACGTGCAACAGGTTCAGGAAAACGAAGTGTTCCGCGTGGGTGAACGTGTTCGAATCGCAACCGTTGACGGCACGAGCCGCGTTACTCACTAAGCGTAGTTGGGTAAAAGAAAACCCCGATCAGGTAACTGGTCGGGGTTTTTTATGAACGTGCCTTAACACTCAGGGCTATGCGCTCTGAGGATCACGCTTGCGACTCGCCATGGCCGTGACCGCATAACCGATCAGTGCCGCCAGAATCGAACCGGTCAAAATTCCCATGCGGTCCATACCGGCGTAGTCGCTGACGCCCGGCTCGAAGGCCAGGGAACCGACGAAAAGGCTCATGGTGAAACCTATCCCGCAGAGAATCGCCACGCCCAGCACCTGGCCCCAATTGGCGCCTTGGGGCAGGGCGGCGATGCCGATTTTTACCGCCAGCCAGGTCAGACCAAACACGCCGACGGTCTTGCCCAACAGCAGGCCGATGGCGATGCCCATTGGCACATCGTGGGTGAAGTTTTCGGCGGTAACGCCGCTCAGGGAAAGCCCCGCATTGGCGAAGGCGAACAACGGCAGGATGCCGTAGGCCACCCAAGGGTGCAGGGCGTGTTCGAGCGTCAGCAGTGGCGAAGGCTCGGCGTTTTTCGTGCGCAGCGGAATGCAGAAGGCCAGGGTGACACCGGCCAGCGTGGCGTGCACGCCGCTCTTGAGTACGCAGACCCAGAGGATCAGACCAATAATCATGTACGGCCCGAGCTTGACCACCCCGAGCCGGTTCATGCCGATCAGCGCCGCGATGCAGGCCGCTGCCAGTGCCAGCGACAGGGTCGACAGTGCGCCGGAGTAGAAAATCGCAATGATGATGATTGCACCGAGGTCATCAATGATGGCCAGGGTCATGAGGAACAGTTTCAGCGACACCGGAACCCGTTTGCCCAACAGCGCCAGCACGCCAAGGGCGAAGGCGATATCGGTGGCGGTCGGGATCGCCCAACCGCTGAGGGCTGGCGGGTTGTCACGGTTGAGAAACCAGTAGATCAGCGCCGGTACGACCATGCCGCCAATTGCTGCCGCGCCGGGCAGGACGATCTGTGACGGCTTGGACAGTTGACCGTCGAGGACTTCGCGCTTCACTTCCAGGCCGATCAGCAGGAAGAACAGCGCCATCAGGCCATCGTTGATCCACAGCAGCAACGGTTTGGCGATTTTCAGCGCGCCGATCTGGGCCACCACGGGGGTTTCCAACAGGCCGTTGTAAAGCCATGACAGCGGCGAATTGTTGATGATCAAAGCCAGAACGGCAGCGGCGATCAATAACAGACCGCTGGCAGCTTCCAACTGAAAGAAACGCGTGAAAGTGCTACGCAGAGGCAAGGTTGCTCTCCATCTGTGAATTCAAAAGGTGTTACACCCTAACAATTCCCGTTAGTTGTTAAAACAAAAGTTATATTCTTTTTTGTTATATGTCGTTACAAGGCACTCCCGTGCTGAGGACTGAGCCTAGCAGTTGCCCGACGTATTGGAGCGCAGCTGTATCTGTGCTGAATGTAGGTTTTTTCCTAAGCTTGCTGATTGAGCCCTGTTGCAAGGCCAATTCCTGCCCGATACAACGAGAAAACCACCATGAGCGACAACCGACAGTGGGCCCGCGAAGCCATCCGGATCATTGAAGCCGACTTTCAGCGCAGCGCCGATACCCATCTGATCCCTTTGCCGCTGCCGGGTTTTCCGGGCATCGAGTTGTACTTCAAGGATGAATCCAGTCATCCCACCGGCAGCCTCAAGCACCGGCTGGCGCGATCGCTGTTCCTGTATGCGCTGTGTAACGGCTGGCTCAAGCCCGGGGCACCGGTCATCGAAGCCTCCAGCGGTTCGACGGCGATTTCCGAAGCGTACTTTGCGCGCATGCTGGGCTTGCCGTTCATTGCAGTAATGCCCGCGACCACTTCCAGGGAAAAGATCGCGCAGATCGCCTTTTATGGTGGCCAAAGCCATCTGGTTGACGATCCGACGCAGATCTACGCCGAATCAGAGCGACTGGCGCGCGAGCACGACGGGCACTTCCTCGATCAGTTCACCTACGCCGAGCGCGCGACCGACTGGCGGGCGAACAACAACATTGCCGAATCGATTTTTCAACAAATGCGCTTCGAGCAGCACCCGGAACCGAGCTGGCTGATTTCCAGTCCTGGCACCGGGGGAACCACTGCCACCCTGGGCCGCTATGTTCGCTATCGCCAGCATTGCACCCGGGTGTTGTGCGCCGATGCCGAGCGCTCGGTATTTTTCGATTACTACCAGACCGGCGATGCCAGCCTGCGCCTGGACCACGGTTCGCGGATCGAAGGTATTGGCCGGCCACGGGTAGAAGCATCGTTCCTGCCCAAGGTCATTGATGCAATGGTCAAGGTGCCGGATGCACTGTCGCTGGCGGCGATGCATTACCTGGCCGAGCGGTTGGGGCGGCATGTCGGCGGGTCGAGCGGCACTAACCTGATCGGCGCGTTGATGGCTGCGCAGCATATGAAGGCGGCAGGGGAGTCGGGGTCGATGGTGGCGATTCTGTGTGACAGTGGCGAGCGTTATGCCGACACCTATTACGATCAGAAATGGCTCAAGGACCAAGGGTATGAGTTGAGCGGATTGAAGGCGGCGGTTGCCGCCAGTGCGGAGCGAGGTGAACCGCTGCCGGCGAGCGTGTTACGCGCCAATATTTAGCCTCGCTCCTACAGATAATGCTGTTCACTTAAGGGAAGAACACTGTACCCGTGGCGAGGGAGCTTGTCGGATCGCCGCACCGTCCCGCTGGGGCGCGAAGCGGCCCTAAAAAGGACTGCTGCGCAGCCCAGCGGGACGGTGCGGCGATCCGACAAGCTCCCTCGCCACGGGTACAGTGTTTGTTTCAAAGATTTCGTATCAGGCCTCCAGGCCCAGGATATCCCGCGCCACTGCCTCGGCAATGCGAATCCCGTCCACACCGGCCGACAGAATCCCGCCCGCATAACCTGCGCCTTCGCCCGCCGGGAACAGGCCTTTTACGTTCAGGCTCTGCATCGACTCATTGCGGGTAATACGCAGCGGCGACGAGGTGCGGGTCTCGATGCCGGTCAACACGGCATCGTGCAGCGAGTAACCGCGAATTTGTTTCTCGAACGCTGGCAGTGCTTCGCGAATGGCCTCAATGGCGAAGTCCGGTAATGCCAGGGCCAGATCGCCCAACGCAACACCCGGTTTGTAGGACGGTTCAACGCTACCCAGTTCGGTGGACGGCTTGCCCGCAATAAAGTCGCCGACCAGTTGTGCTGGCGCTTCGTAATTGCTGCCGCCCAATACAAAAGCGTGGGATTCCAGACGCTCCTGCAACTCGATCCCGGCCAGCGGGCCGCCCGGGTAATCGACTTCCGGCGTAATGCCGACGACGATCCCGGAGTTGGCATTGCGTTCGTTGCGCGAGTACTGGCTCATGCCATTGGTGACCACGCGGTTCGGCTCGGAAGTCGCCGCCACCACCGTGCCGCCCGGGCACATGCAGAAGCTGTAGACCGAACGGCCGTTCTTGGCGTGGTGCACCAGTTTGTAGTCGGCGGCGCCAAGCTTTGGGTGGCCGGCGTACTTGCCCAGGCGCGCACGGTCGATCAGCGATTGCGGATGCTCAATACGGAAACCCACCGAGAACGGTTTGGCTTCCATGTACACGCCGCGACCGTGGAGCATGCGGAAGGTATCGCGGGCACTGTGGCCGAGGGCCAGGATCACGTGTTTGGAATGAATCTGTTCGCCGCCATCGAGTTCTACGCCGACCAGTTGGCCGTCTTCGATCAGCACGTCGGTAACCCGCTGCTGGAATCGAACTTCGCCGCCCAATGCACGAATCTGCTCACGCATGTTTTCCACGACACCGGTCAGACGGAACGTACCGATGTGCGGCTTGCTGACGTAAAGGATTTCTTCCGGCGCGCCGGCCTTGACGAATTCGTGCAGGACTTTGCGACCGAGGAATTTCGGGTCCTTGATCTGGCTGTAGAGCTTGCCGTCGGAGAACGTCCCCGCGCCGCCTTCGCCGAACTGTACGTTGGACTCAGGGTTGAGCACGCTTTTGCGCCACAGGCCCCAGGTGTCCTTGGTGCGCTGGCGCACTTCGGTGCCGCGTTCGAGAATGATCGGCTTGAAGCCCATTTGCGCAAGCAGCAGGCCGGCGAAAATCCCGCACGGGCCGAAACCGACGACGATCGGGCGCACGCTCAGGTCGGCCGGCGCCTGGCCAACCTCTTTGTAGCTGACATCCGGTGCCACGTTGACGTTACGGTCATCGGCGAACTTGTGCAGCACCGCCGCCTCATCGCGAACGTTGAGGTCGATGGTGTAGATGAAGCACAATTCGGAGGACTTTTTGCGCGCATCGTAGCTGCGCTTGAACAAGGTGAAATCGAGCAAATCATCGCTGGCAAGGCCTAAGCGCTGCACGATGGCAGGGCGCAGGTCTTCTTCGGGATGGTCGATCGGCAACTTGAGTTCGGTGATTCGTAACATGGCGGGATCCGGTTCGCGGGGCGCACAACTGCGCCAGGGCGTTTGAAGCCGGCGATTATAAGCTCCAAAAGCCCGGTCCCGTGAGGCTTAAACGATCAGTCGTCGCGCGAGCCGCCGAAATACCCGCAACCGCGCTGCACCTGACCATCGACGCGCAGTTCGGCGCTCATGTGTTGAATGCTGCCAGTGCTGCTGTCGACGCAGCGTTGCGGCGCGACCCACAATTCGATGTGCTGGTTATTGGCTTCGGTGCTGAGGTTGAAGCGGCCATCGCCCAATTGCTCTTCAACGTAAGGCACTGCCAATGGCGGCTGGCCGGCGCGGTCGATGACCATGCCCTTGCCGCTGACTTTCACGTTCCACTCCGGGGTGTGACCGGCGGCGCGCAGAATCAGCAATTTGAAATTGGCATCCTCGCATGCATTGCCCGAGCGCTCGACGCGGTACAACTGCTGCAGGTCGAGCTGGCCATCGCCATCACCCGCAACGATCCGCCCGCGCACATCGGCGAACAGCTTGCCTTTGGCATCGGCCAGCGTAGCGGCCTGTTGCAATACGCTGGTGCCGCCCGTGTCGTTGACCACATAACGCCGCTGCTCACCGCACGGCTGGAACAACAGCTTGCCGTCGGCTGCACTCAACTGGCCTTGCATGCGGGTCTGGCCGACGTGGGTAGCACTCTCACGCTCGCCATCGAACAATTGGCAAGCGGCGAATAGAGGAAGCAGGGCAACGAGAACTAAGGAACGGGCAGCACGCATCTTGGGGTCTCCTGACAAGTGCCGCCACGTTACTCAGGCTGACCGTTCATCACAAGACTGGAGTTTGTCTGCGGCAAATCTGAGGTCGATTTATCGGCAACAACTTGAGGTAAATCCAAAGCCGAATACCAGGATGCCAACGGTAAGCTGTCACTTTTTTGCAGGGGGCGGATGTGAAGAAGGCAGTGGGCTGGAAGATCGGGTTGTTATTGCCGGTGATGATGGGGGCGGCCACCGCCAGCCAGGCTGCCGAGATCAATTTGTCTTCGGCAACCGATTTCACCCGGATGGATGTGCTGTTGAAGGATGACGACAGACTTCAATCGACGTTTGAAATGAATGTCACGCTCAGTCCTGAAGCCACCGAGAGAATGCAGAACATTTCTCGTGCTTCCCTGGGCCAACAATTGACGCTGTCGATCAATGGCTGGAAGGTCTCTACCGCGACAGTGCAATCGGTCCTGGGCTCACAGTTCAGGGTTTCCATCCCGAAAGCCGTGGCCAAAGACCTTTTGCCCACATTGGTCGATTGAGCTTGAACCGGGTCAGCCCACGTGAAAGGTCTGGCCGGTTTGCAGGCCTTCCACGCTTTTGGCGTAGGCCAATGCCACATCCGCTGCCGGAACCGGTTTGAAGCCACGGAAGTACGGGGCGTATTTGCCCATGGCTTCGACCAGCACGTTCGGACTGATCGAGTTCACGCGCAGGCCACGTGGCAGTTCGATAGCGGCGGCGCGGACGAAGCTGTCCAGCGCACCGTTGACCAGCGCTGCCGAGGCACCACTGCGAATCGGATCGTGGCTGAGCACACCCGTGGTGAAGGTGAACGAGGCGCCGTCATTGGCGAACTCGCGGCCGATCAGCAGCAGGTTGACCTGGCCCATCAACTTGTCTTTCAGGCCCAGGGCGAAACTGTCCTCACCCATTTCTGCCAGTGGTGCGAAGGTCACGTTGCCGGCGGCGCAGATCAGCGCATCGAATTTTCCGGTCTGCTCGAACAGTTTGCGAATCGAAGCACCGTCACTGATATCCACCTGAAAATCGCCGCTGTTGCGGCCGATGCGCACGATCTCGTGGCGCTGGGACAGCTCCTTGTCGACTGCCGAACCAATGGTGCCGCCTGCGCCGATCAAAAGAATTTTCATGGGTACTGATCCTCAAGTGGATTGAATGAGTGCTCAGTCTAGAGTGGTTTTTTATCTGGATAAGCGCACTAATAGGCAACCTTTGGTTTTCAATTGGAAACAATCAATGAGTGAGATGGATGATCTGGCGGCGTTCGCGGTATTGGTAGAAGCGGGCAGTTTTACCTTGGCTGCGCAGCAACTGGGTTGCAGCAAGGGCCAATTGTCCAAACGCATCAGTCAATTGGAGGCACAGTTCTCTGTGGTTTTGTTGCAGCGCACCACGCGGCGCTTGAGCCTGACAGCTGCCGGCGCGGCGTTGTTGCCGCAGGCGCAGGCACTGGTGACCCAGGTCGAGCGCGCACGCCAGGCCCTGGCGCGGTTGAAGGACGACATGGCCGGCCCGGTGCGCATGACGGTGCCGGTGTCGTTGGGGGAAACCTTCTTTGATGGGTTGCTGTTGGAGTTTTCGGCCAAATACCCCGAAGTGCAGATCGAACTGGAGCTCAACAACAATTACCGTGACTTGTCTCGCGATGGCTTCGATCTGGCGATCCGCGCCGACGTGGCCATCGACCAGCGGCTGGTGGCACGTCCGCTGCTGGCCTGGCATGAAATGACCTGTGCCAGCCCGGCCTATCTGGAGCAATACGGCGAACCGCAGACCCCCCAGGCACTGGCCGAACATCGTTGCCTGCTCAACAGCCATTACAGTGGTCGTGAAGAATGGTTGTATCACCAACAGCACGAACTGTTGCGAGTGCGGGTTTCGGGGCCGTTTGCCAGCAATCATTACAGCCTTCTGAAGAAAGCCGTACTCACTGGCGCCGGCATTGCGCGCCTGCCGTCCTACTTGCTGTCGGCGGAATTGGCTGACGGCCGTTTGCATTGGCTTTTGCGTGATTATCAGACACGAATTATGCCGATGTATCTGGTGCATCCGTATCAGGGCGGATTGCCAAAGCGTACGCAGGTGTTGGCGGACTATTTGATTGGCTGGTTCAAGCGCAGCGGGGAGGTGTTGGACAGGCTCTAACAGATCGTTCCCACGCTCTGCGTGGGAATGCCTCGCCGGACGCTCTGCGTCCGCTTGGGACGCGGAGCGTCCAGGGCTGCATTCCCACGCAGAGCGTGGGAACGATCGGGCAAGGGAGTTTGGCAGGATAAGAAAAACGGCCCGAAGGCCGTTTTCTGTTTACCGCTGAAGTTAGCCGCCGAGGTACGCTTCGCGCACTTTCGGGTCGGTCAGCAGCGCTTCACCAGTGCCTTGCATCACTACCCGGCCGTTCTCGAGAACGTAGGCGCGGTCAGCGATTTTCAGCGCCTGGTTGGCGTTCTGCTCGACCAGGAACACCGTCACACCGTCCTTGCGCAGCTGTTCGATGATGTCGAAGATCTGCTGGATGATGATCGGGGCCAGGCCCAGCGATGGCTCGTCGAGCAGCAGCAGCTTGGGCTTGCTCATCAGCGCACGGCCGATGGCGAGCATTTGCTGTTCGCCGCCGGACATGGTGCCGCCGCGCTGGCTGAAGCGTTCTTTCAGGCGTGGGAAAAGTCCGAGGACCTTGTCCATTTGCTCCTGGTAGTCACCCTTGGCGGTGAAGAACCCACCCATGGACAGGTTCTCTTCGACGGTCAGACGAGAAAACACCCGACGACCTTCCGGCACCACGGCAATGCTCTTGCGCATGATCTGCGAGGAGTCCTGGCCGACCAGTTCTTCACCCATGTAGCGGATGCTGCCGCTGTGGGCGCGCGGCGAACCGCACAGGGTCATCAGCAACGTGGACTTGCCGGCACCGTTGGCGCCGATCAGGGTCACGATTTCGCCCTGACGGACTTCGACGTTGACGCTGTGCAGGGCCTGGATCTTGCCGTAGAAGGTGGAAACGTTTTCGAACTGCAGCATTTACGCTTCCCCCAGGTAGGCTTTGATCACTTCAGGATTGTCGCGGATCTGTTCCGGCGTACCGTCGGCCAGAGGGGTACCCTGGTTGATCACGACGATGTGGTCGGAAATGCTCATGACCAGTTTCATGTCGTGTTCGATCAGCAGCACGGTGACATTGTGCTCTTCACGCAACACGCTGATCAGCGCCTTCAGGTCTTCGGTTTCCTTTGGGTTCAGGCCGGCGGCCGGTTCGTCGAGCATGAGGATTCGCGGGCGGGTCATCATGCAGCGGGCGATTTCCAGGCGACGTTGCTGACCGTAGGCCAGGGTGCCGGCCGGACGGTTGGCGAACTCTTTCAGGTTGACCTTTTCCAGCCAGTACTCGGCGAAGTCCATGGCCTCGCGTTCGCTCTTGCGGAACGACGGGGTCTTGAACAGGCCCGACAGGAAGTTGGTGTTCAGGTGACGGTGCTGGGCGATCAAGAGGTTCTCGACCGCGGTCATGTCCTTGAACAACCGCACGTTCTGGAAAGTACGCACCACGCCTTTGAGGGCGATCTTGTGACCCGGCAGGCCTTCGATCGGCTCGCCGTCCAGCAGGATGCTGCCACCGCTCGGCTTGTAGAAGCCAGTCAGGCAGTTGAACACGGTGGTCTTGCCGGCGCCGTTGGGGCCGATCAGGGCAACCACTTGTTTCTCTTTCACGCTCAAGGCCACGCCATTGACCGCCAGCAAGCCGCCGAAGCGCATGCTCAGGTTTTCTACTTTAAGGATCTCGCGGCTCATTTGCGCAGCTCCATGTGAGGACGTTGCATGGGCAGCAGACCCTGAGGGCGCCAGATCATCATCAGTACCATCAAGGCACCGAACATCAACATGCGGTATTCACTGAACTCACGCATCATTTCCGGCAACAGGATCATCACCACGGCAGCGAGGATGACGCCCAGCTGCGAGCCCATGCCACCGAGCACCACGATGGCGAGGATGATCGCCGACTCGATGAAGGTGAAGGATTCCGGCGTTACCAGGCCCTGACGGGCAGCGAAGAAGCTGCCGGCAAAACCGGCGAATGCTGCGCCGAGAGTGAACGCGGAAAGCTTGATCACCGTCGGGTTCAGACCGAGCGCACGGCAGGCGATTTCGTCTTCGCGCAACGCTTCCCAGGCACGGCCCAGAGGCATGCGCAGCAAGCGGTTGATGACGAACAGTGCAGCCAGTGCCAGGAACAGCGCGACCAGGTAGAGGAAAATCACCTTGTTGATCGAGTTGTATTCCAGACCGAAGTACTCGTGGAAGGTTTGCAGACCCTCCGCGGCTTTACGTTCGAAGGTCAGGCCGAAGAACGTTGGCTTCTCGATGTTGCTGATGCCGTTCGGGCCGCCGGTGATATCGGTCAGGTTACGCAGGAACAGACGGATGATTTCACCGAAGCCCAGGGTCACGATCGCCAGGTAGTCGCCGCGCAAGCGCAGTACCGGGAAACCGAGCAGGAAGCCGAAGGTGGCCGCCATCAGGCCGGCAATCGGCAGGCAGATCCAGAAACTCAGACCATAGTAGTGCGACAGCAGCGCGTAGCTGTAGGCGCCGACGGCATAGAAACCGACGTATCCGAGGTCGAGCAGGCCAGCCAGGCCGACCACGATGTTCAGGCCGAGACCGAGCATCACGTAGATCAACACCAGCGTGGCGATATCCACCGCACCGCGGGAGCCGAAGAACGGCCAGACCAGTGCACCGGCGATCAACGCAATGATGATCCAGCGCTGGGTGGTCGGCAGGGTCAGGAAGTTGCTGGCCTTGGCCGGAATCAGCGGCATGCTTGGCGAAGAACGCCAGGCCGAACTGATCTGCTGGTCGAACAGCACACGCAGGAACATCAGCACCGAACACACGGCGATGGTGATCAGGGTAGCGGTGCTGGTGCCATGCACCTCGAGGTTGATGCCGACGATGGTCAGCTTCAGACCGAGTACCGGGTAGGCCACGGCCCACACCAGCAAGGCGCTGAACAGCGCCTGTTTAAGATTCCTAGTCATACCTTCTCAACCTCCGGACGGCCCAGCAGGCCGGTTGGCCGGAACAACAGCACCAGAACCAGCAGGCCGAACGCCACGACGTCCTTGTACTGGTCGCCGAAGATATCGGCACCAAAGGCTTCCGCCACACCCAACACGAGCCCGCCGAGCATGGCGCCCGGAATGCTGCCGATACCGCCCAGTACCGCTGCGGTAAAGGCCTTGAGGCCGACCAGGAAACCGGCGTTCGGGTTGATCACGCCGTATTGCATGCTCAGCAGCACGGCGGCGATGGCCGCCAGCGCGGCACCGATGACGAAGGTCAGGGCGATGATGTTGTTGGTGTTGATACCCAGCAGGTTGGCCATCTTGATGTCTTCGGCGCAGGCGCGGCAGGCGCGGCCCAGGCGAGAGCGGGAGATGAACAGGGTCAGGCCGAGCATGGCGACCAGGGTCACCACGAACACCACGATTTGCATGTAGGAAATCAGCACTTCATGTGCGCCACCTGGCCCGATGGCGAAGTTGCCAGGGATCAGGTTGGAGATGGATTTGTCCTTGGAGTCTTGCGCCAGCAGAACCGTGTTCTGCAGGAAGATCGACATGCCGATGGCGGAGATCAGCGGGATCAGACGGTTGCTGCCGCGCAGGGGGCGGTAGGCGATCCGTTCGATGCTGTAACCGTAGGCACTGGTAACGACGATGGTCGCGATGAAAGCCGCGGTCATCAACAGCGGGACACTGTCGAGTCCCATCATGGCCAGCCCGGCGATGGCGATGAACGCCACGTAGGAACCGATCATGTACACCTCGCCGTGGGCGAAGTTGATCATTCCAATGATGCCGTAAACCATCGTATAGCCGATGGCGATCAGGGCATACGTGCTGCCAATGGTCAGGCCATTAACCAGCTGTTGGAAGAAGTGATAGATGTCAGGCATTACAGCGCTCCTAAAAACCTGATACGCATTTCACTGGTGGAGTCATTTTCCCGCCCGAGCCCCGTGGATCTGCATCCACTTCGAATTCGGGGTTTGCCAGCGAACCGCTGATGACGGTTTTGAGATTTTCAGGTGGGGAGACTGGCGGATCACGCCAGCGCGGCCCAGATACATTCGTAAAACAAAGCCCACGGCACGCCGTGGGCTTTGTTGGCAGTCAGTCAGGCAGCGCCTTACTGAGGCTTGGCTTCAGTTTTTGGTTTGCCGAAGTGCCACTCGTAAACCACGAATTTGAAGTCTTTCAGGTCGCCTTTCTCGTCGAAGCTCAGGTCGCCGGTAGGGGTCTTGAAGGTGCCTTTGTGGATGGCTTCAGCCACTTTGGCGGAGTCTTCGGACTTGGCAGCCTTGATACCGTCGGCAATCACGGTCACAGCCGAGTAGGCCGGGAACACGAATGGACCGCTCGGGTCTTCTTTCTTGGCTTTGAACGCATCAGCCAGGGCAACGTTGGCCGGATCCTGGTCGAAGGATTTCGGCAGGGTCACCAGCAGGCCTTCGGAAGCGTCTTTGGCGATCTGCGAAATGGAGTCGTTACCCACGCCTTCCGGACCCATGAACTTGGCTTTCAGGCCTTTTTCCTGGGATTGACGCAGGATCAGGCCCAGCTCCGGGTGGTAGCCGCCGTAGTAGACGAAGTCGACGTTGGCTTGCTTGAGCTTGGCGATCATCGAAGAGAAGTCCTTGTCGCCGGCGTTGACGCCTTCGAACACGGCGACTTTCACGCCTTTCTTCTCAAGAGTGGTTTTGACGGCGGTGGCGATGCCTTCACCGTATTGCTGTTTGTCGTGCAAAACAGCAACGATCTTCGGTTTGACGTAGTCGGCGATGTAGTTACCGGCGGCAGGGCCCTGGGCGCTGTCCAGACCGATGGTACGGAAGACCATTTTGTAACCACGGGCGGTGATGTCCGGGCTGGTGGCAGCCGGGGTGATCATGATCACGCCTTCGTCTTCGTAGATGTCCGAAGCCGGTTGAGTGGAGCTGGAGCACAGGTGACCCACCACGAACTTGACGCCGTCGTTGACGACTTTGTTCGCTACGGCCACGGCTTGTTTTGGATCACAGGCGTCATCGTATTCAACGGCTTCGAGTTTCTTGCCGTCTACGCCGCCTTTGGCGTTGATCTGTTCGATGGCCATTTTGGCGCCACTGAACTGCATGTCGCCGTATTGGGCTACAGGGCCGGTTTTAGGGCCGGCGATGCCGATCTTGATGGTGTCAGCTGCGAACGAATGGCTGGCAACCCCGGCCAGAACCATAGCGGCAAACAGTTTGGAAATCTGCTTAGTAGCCTTAGTCATAGTGCTCCACTCTTACTGTTGTAGTTTTTATAGTCCTGGCGCCGTTGGCAGCAGAACCGGGTCAGATATCTACGACATCCCCCGGAAATGCCCCCCGGCAACTGTACCGGTACAGTGTAGAGCGCCGATTGTCAGCCTGGGAAGCTGGCGCCAGGGGGCAAAACTTGGGGGTGTCGCTATTTTGAAAGAAAAAGACAGAATTGCGGCGGGGCGTTGAAAGGCTTATAGCCAGATTCCGTGCATTCCTTGGCCTTCCTGCTCTTTTCGTTCAGTGACACAAATTGCATCTGGGTTTTTCTGCCAGACCACCGACGTTATGATTGCGTCGATTTCTTTTCCGGACCGGACCCATGACTGAAGAACCTAGCACCCTCTATGCCAAACTGCTTGGTGAAACCGCATCTATTACCTGGAAGGAACTGGAGCCGTTCTTTGCCAAGGGTGCCCTATTATGGGTCGACGCGAGCCTGGATCTGATCGCCGCGGCAGAGGCCGTAGCGAGTGATGAAGGCGAGAAAGTGGCTGCCTGGCTGGCCGAAGACCAGCTCGCCAAGCTGTCTGAAACGCGGGCGCTGGATCTTTTTGAACGTGATCCGCAGCTGTGGGCGGTGGTGGTTTCGCCGTGGATTATGATTCAGGAAAGGGCGCAGCCCTGATGGTGCGCACCTTTATGGTGCGTGGTGTGAACGCCCGAAAGTGTGTAGCCGAGTAGCGTGATGGCAGGTTGCCGTAGAGAAAGGCCACAGCCTCACGGTGACGTAAACGTAACGGGAACAGTTGAGAGAGCAGCCTGAGGGCTGCTTAATTGTTTCTGGATGTTGGAAAGTGGTGAATTGTGATCGTTCCCACGCTCTGCGTGGGAACGCAGCCAGGGACGCTCCGCGTCCCAAGCGGACGCAGAGCGTCCGATGAGGCATTCCCACGCGGAGCATGGGAACGATCTGGTTGGGCGCGCCGCTTAGTAGGCGGTTTTACCCGTATGGTTATTCAACGAAATAACCTTGGTCTTGCCTATGCGATGACGGTAGATCTCGCGCAGGTACTTGATTGCCTTCTTCACGCAATCCCGGGACAGGCGGATATCGTTGATCGAAACGAACTTGTCCTTGTCGTTGATCAGCTCGCGGTATTTCTTCTCGTACATCGGTTTGATCGCGTACCAGTTGGTATCGAGGATCTTCGCCGGGTTCTCGAATTCGTTGAGCAGGTCGTCGATCAGGTCCTCGTCAAAGTGTTCATTGATGATGAAGTCCAGGATCGAGTTGTCCAGCGTCTCGTCGAAGCGGTACGGGTTTTTCGCGAAGCAACGTTTGATGAACGCCACGATCAGGGTCAGGAAGTCGTCCGACAAGCACGGGCTCTTGGCGATCAGGGTGGTCAGCGACAGGTTGGCCGAGGCGCCGATCACCAGCGCGTAACGCTTGAGCGTGGTGTTGGGGAACAGGCTGTTGAGGTGTGTCTTCAACCGGTTCAGGTCCATGTACGACAGCTTGTAATCCTTCGGCAGGGAAACGATCGACACCACCGACGAGCAGTTCTTGAAGAAGTGCAGGTCGTGCAGCGCGGCGGCGTCATAACCCGAATTCTTGTACTGCTCCAGCGATGCGCGATAACGCTTGGACTCGATCGGCAACAGACTGATGCCTTCGATGGCCTGGGTGACTTTGTTGAAGTGCGGCAGGTCGATCGAGCGGAAGAACAGGTCGTCGATGTTCAGGCGCTGCGGCTCTTTCTCGAAGACCTTGAATTTGTCGCTGCTTGGCGGCGGGGTTTCCGGCACCACGGATTCGGCATAGGCAATCGCCACGGGGCCGGCCAGGCTCATGAACAGGTCGTTGGCGTCCAGGCGGATGGTTTCGCCGATGTCGATGCCGGCGCGGCGGAAATAGTTCTGATCGTAGTCAGTCGTAACCGCCTGCGCTGTCAGAATGTTGAAGATCTGCTGCGAAATGTATTGATTGGCGTGCTTTTCCATCGCATTGACATCAATGTTCTGGATGTTGCCGTCATCGTTTTCCTCGGCATAACGCATGATGTCGTTGGAGATCAGCATCATTGCGTTCCATGGGCGGATACGGCCCATGACGCTCGCTTCGCTGCTGTCTTCATTGGCGAAGTTGTAGGAGAAGTCCCATTCCTCCGACAGGTATTTGCACAGCAAGCGACCGGCGTTGATGTGCAGTGCTTCAGACATTTCGCTGCGATGATCGGAAATGTTCGGCAGTACGCAGATGCCGCTGGTGAAGATCGGTTCGAAGACGAAGGAGTGGCCGCTCTTGCTGTCGTGCTCGTCCATCGGTTTGGTGTCGAACGTCTTGTTCATGTACGAGTGCTGCTGGGCCAGGCCGAATTCCGAGGCCATGCCCGAACCGGTACCGCCGCCGGCACTGAAGATCGAGAAATACAGGCGCGACTGGTTGGCCTTGATGCCGCAGCTGTCGATCAGGTACGAGTGAATCATTTTCCAGTCAGGGCTGGAGAAACGCTGGGTGTCCTTGTTCAGGATGATCTTGGCCAGGTACTGGCCGAGAATCGGCGCGTTACCGGCGCCACCGGCATGGACTTCCGACAAGTCCATGATTTTCATTTTGCTGTAATCGCGCAGGAAGCCGCTTTTTTCGCCTTTGCGCGAGAAGCGGATGCGACCGGCGATGTCTTTGTCCAGGTCGCCGAGCATCACCAGTGGCTCGACCAGAAATACCGGCTTGGTGTTTTTGTTCTGGCCCAGGCGCAGGTTGTTGCGGATCCACTGGGCCGGACTGTAGCCCTTTTCGGCAAAACGCTTGTCCGGCGACAGGCGATCTTCGCTGTTGAATTCGTTGAGGTAGAACTTGCGGGCGTTGTACACCAGCTCCGCGACATCCAGCGCAATGTTCGAACCGCAGCGGCCCAGGCCGATCAGGCACACCGACGGGAATTCCTGATCGCTGTACTGTTCGTTGTCGCCTTCCAGGTGGGGCGGACGCGGGAACACCATGTCGCGCAGGCCGTCGAGGTTGTCGAGGATGCGGTCGGTATTGGTTTCGGTGAAGTACAGGTATTGCTGGCTCGCCAGCGGGCGCGATGGCGGCAATGGCTTCGACGGTGCGGGGCTGTTCGCCGCCGGGCTCAGCGTCAGGTCGGAAATCGCGGTGGCCGGGTTATTTTTAGAAGTCATTGTTCGCCATGTACCTGGGCTGGTTGGTCGGGCGACAGGCTGTCGTCAAACCGTCACGGAATAAGATCTCGCGTCTTTTATCAGCGCGTATTTGGCCCAAGCGTCAGTGCCGTGGCCTGAACGTCGCTCGGGGGAATCCTTTCCTAAGTCATGATAAATCGGCCAAGATTTGGCGATCTTTAATCAAAAGGAGGCAAAATGATGTCAATGCTACCTTCGCTGGGTTTTGCCGGAATTGGCTTGATGGGGTTGCCGATGTGCCGGCGATTGCTCGCGGCGGGTTACCCGCTGACGGTGTGGAATCGCAATCCGGCCAAGTGCGCGCCGCTGGTCGAGGCCGGGGCACGTCAGGTCGCGACCCCGGCCGAACTGTGTCAGCACGCCGACGTGGTGATGCTGTGCCTGGCGGACACGGCGGTGGTGCGCGAGGTGGTATTCGGCACCGCGGGAGTGATCGAGGGTGCGAAAAATGGCCAGTTGCTGGTGGACTTTTCCAGCCTGGAACCGACGGCAACGCGAGAAATGGCAGCTGAGCTCGTCAGCAAAACCGGCATGGGCTGGCTCGATGCGCCTGTGTCTGGTGGTGTCGTCGGGGCGCAGGCTGGCAGCCTGGCGATCATGGTCGGTGGCGACGGGGCGGCGCTTGAGCGGGTTAAACCGGTTTTGCTGAGCCTCGGCCAGCGCGTGACGCACATGGGGGCGGTCGGAGCCGGGCAAGTGACCAAGGCCTGTAATCAGATGATCGTTGCCTGCAACGCGCTGGTGATTGCCGAAGTGGTGGCCCTGGCAGAGCGTTCGGGTGTCGATGCCAATTTGATCGCCGAAGCGCTGGCCGGTGGTTTTGCCGATTCAAAGCCGCTGCAGATCCTGGCTCCTCAAATGGCCGACAGTCGTTTCGAACCGGTGAAGTGGCACGTGCGGACCTTGCTCAAGGACCTGGACACGGCGGTGAAGTTTTCCCGCGAACAGGGCTCGGCAACTCCGGTCAGCGGTCTGGCGGCGCAATTGATGCGCCTGCACGGCGCCCAGGGGAATCTGGAAAAAGACCCGTCTACATTAGTGCAGATGTACCGTGCACCAGACTCAGCGTCGTGACTGAGTAGGAGTGTTTGCGCTGATTGATTTCATTCAGCACCGGGAGCAATTCGGCGAGCGGTACCGGACGGCTGAGCAGGTAACCCTGAACGTAATCGCAACTGGCGCCTTCAAGAAACTGGTACTGCTCGAAGGTTTCCACACCCTCGGTGACCACCTCCAGGTGCAGGGTGTGGGCCATGGCGATGATCGCCTGGACAATTTCCATGTCCTGAGTCGAGTTGGGAATGTCCTGGATGAACGAACGGTCGATTTTCAGAGTGTTCAACGGCAAGCGCTTGAGATACGCCAGGGACGAATAACCGGTGCCGAAATCATCGATCGACAGTGACACGCCGAGGGCGCGAATCTGCCGCAACAGCACCAGCGTATCGGCGATGTTGCCCATCAGTGCGTTCTCGGTCACTTCCAGTTCCAGCCGTTGCGGCGCGACCCCGGCGTCACGCAGCGCCCGTTCGATTTCGGAGGACAACTCTTCGCGGGCCAGGCTCAAGGGCGAACAATTGACGGCGATCCTCAGCACCTCGCAGCCTTGCCGCGATAGCTCGCCCAGGTCTTCACACGCCTTGCGCAACACCCAATGGTCCAGTTCGGTGATCAGGCCGTTGGCTTCGGCAATGGTGATGAAACGGTCCGGGGCGAGGAAGCCGTGGGTCGGGTGTTGCCAGCGAATCAACGCTTCGAGTTTGCTGACCTGGCCGGTTTTCAGGTCGTAGATCGGCTGGTAATAGAGCATCAGGCCGGTGTCTTCACGCAGGGCGTAACGCAGCTCTTCTTCCAGTTGCAGTTCCAGCGTGGCGCGGGCCTTGAGGTTGGCGCTGAAAAAATTCAGACCGTTGCGACCGCCGCCCTTGGACTGATACAGCGCCAGGTCGGCGTTTTTCAACAGCTCTTCGCAGGATTTGCCGTCTTCCGGAAACACGCTGATGCCGATGCTGGTGGTCATCACCATGCGCCGTCCGGCAAGTTCAATGGGCTCTTTCATTTTTTGCATGATGCGCTGGGCCATGTGCCGCGCTTCTTCTCGATCATGCAGGTCGATGAGGATGCAGAACTCATCGCCACCGAAGCGCGCAACCACATCGGCGTGACTGCGTATGGAGCTTCTGATGTGCCCGGCAATGACCTTGAGCAACTCATCGCCGGCATCGTGGCCAAGGCTGTCGTTGATCCGCTTGAAGTGGTCGATATCGAGGAACAGGACCGCTAGCCTGCCGCCCTCGTGGATTTTCTCGCTGAGTTTCTCGGCGAACAGCTGGTTGAAACCGCGACGGTTGATCAGGTTGGTCAATGGATCGTAGTGCGCCACCTGTTGCAGGGACATGCGCGCCTGGTCCAGTTGGCTGAGCAACGAGTTGACCCGTTGCAAATCGAGTTCCTTGTGTTGCAACTTTTTGTCCGCCAGCGCCGCGCTGATACTGCTACCGATGATCAGCAGCGTCATGATCGCTACGGTCAGGCCGAGTTGAAAGTGATTGTTTTCTCCGGGCTGGGCCAGGAGGCTGTCGCTGGGCAGCACCAGATTGAAGGCAGCCATGCCGGTGAAATGCATGCTGATGATCCCCGCCCCGAGTACCAGGCTGGCACCGTACTTGAGCAGTTGATGAAACGTCCCTGTTTCGTTGCGCAAGTAACTCGACAGCAACAGGGCCGCCATGCTGGCGCCGATGGCGATCACGATCGACAGGCCGAACAACAGCGGTTGATAGTAGGCCTGCGCCGGCGAACTCAGTGCAGACATGCCCACGTAATGCATGGCGGCGATGCCCAGGCCGACTCCGATGGCTGACCTGAAACATTGCCAGAAGCTCAACTGCGCAAGGCTGAGGGTGTGCATCGCCAGCCACGAAGCGAGCAGGGCGATCAGCAGAGAGGCGAGGGTAATGGGCAACTGGTAGTGGATATCTATCGGTGCCTGGAACGCCAGCATGCCGATGAAGTGCATAGCCCAGATTCCGCCCGCGAGGCATCCGGCGCCGACCCAGCGCCAGAGTCGCTGTGACGCCTTCTTTTCTGCATGAGCCACCCGCTCGGCCATGTCCAGCGTGGCAAAACTGCCAGCACAGGCAACCAGATAAGCCAAAAGCACCAGAAAAGGGTCATGTATGCAGTTGAGTATGACCTGCCCACTCTCTGGCAGCTCGGTAATGAAATGCAGACCAAGCCACTCCATAGCATGCCCCATCGATTACTTCCTGGCTGGCGCAATCAACGCCAGCGAATGTCATGGAGTATAGAGGTCACATACGGAACGCAAGCGATAGTGGCACATTGTCCTGCAATCCTTTTGGAATGAACCCTAGATCGTTTGGAAATAAAATGTTGCACAGGCCGCGCCGGAGACGATGGCTGGGTATCAGCTTTACGAATAATTACAGACAGCGGTGGGGCGCCTGACTAGATTGCAGGTTCCGGGCTCGGATGCACTGGCAGTGAAGCCCCATAACAATAAAAGAGACGGACCCATGCAGAACTCGACCCAAGCGGCGAATGCCTGGCGCATTCTGTTCCTGCTGTTCCTGGCCAACCTGTTCAACTTTTTCGACCGCACCATTCCGGCCATCATTATCGAACCGATCCGCATGGAATGGCACCTCAGCGACTTTCAACTGGGGATCATCGGCACCGCGTTCACAATCGTCTACGCCATTGCCGGCCTGCCTCTGGGGCGAATGGCCGACACCGGCTCGCGCGCAAAACTGATGGGTTGGGGGCTGGCAGCCTGGAGCGGGCTGACGGCGGTCAACGGCATGGTGGGAAGTTTCTGGAGTTTCCTGATCGTGCGCATGGGCATCGGCATCGGCGAGGCCAGCTATGCGCCCGCGGCGAATTCGCTGATTGGCGATCTGTTCCCGGCTCACCGTCGGGCACGGGCCATGGGCATTTTCATGCTTGGCCTGCCCTTGGGCCTGCTCTTGGCGTTCTTCACCATCGGCGCGATGGTCAAGGCCTTCGACAGTTGGCGCGCACCGTTCTTCATTGCCGCCGTACCGGGACTGATCCTCGCCGTCTTCATGTTTTTCATCAAGGAGCCCAAGCGCGGCGCCGCGGAAACCGTGCAGGTTTCCCAGGAAAAGGTTGATCGGCCAATCCGTCGGGTGCTGGCGGTACCCACCTTCCTGTGGCTGGTCATGGCCGGGCTGTGCTTCAACTTCGCCACCTATGCCTGCAACTCGTTCCTGGTGCCGATGCTGCAGCGTTACTTCCTGATGCCATTGCAGGAAGCCGCAGTCGCGACCGGTGTTATCGTCGGCGTGACCGGTTTGTTCGGCCTGACGCTGGGGGGCTGGGTCGCCGACAAGATTCATCAGCGAATCGCCAATGGTCGCCTGCTGTTTGCGGCGTTCAGCCTGATCATCTCCACGGTCTGCACGGCGTGGGCGCTGCATTCGGGGCGGATCGAGATCGGTGTATTCGTGGCGGTTTTCAGCCTGGGCTGGTTGTTTGCCTACAACTTCTACACCTGCGTATACACGGCGATTCAGGACGTGGTCGAACCGCGTCTGCGGGCAACGGCAATGGCGCTGTTCTTTGCCGGGTTGTATCTGCTGGGCGGCGGGTTGGGACCGGTGGTTGTCGGCGCACTGTCCGACCACTTCGCCCACACGGCGATGCTCGCCGCGGGCGCCGGGCAAATGACCGAAGCGTTCAAGGCCGTCGGCCTGCACGACGCGATGTACCTGATTCCGGTAGCGCTGTTTTTCACCATGGTGTTTCTGGTGTTGGCGTCGCGGTGTTTTGTGCGCGATGCCAAGCGGATGAAGGATGGATTGGGAGGGGTGGTTGTGCCTGAGGGTTCTGTGGCGACGGCATAAGATCCAAAAAAGAAGGCCCGCAGTATTGCTGTTCACTTAAGGACGACCACTGTACTTGTGGCGAGGGAGCTTGCTCCCGCTGGGGCGCGAAGCGGCCCTGAAAGGGGCTGCTGCGCAGCCCAGCGGGAGCGAGCTCCCTCGCCACAGGATGCTAACGTTCTCTTAAGTGAACAGCTTACGCAGTATTGCGGGCTTTTTTTTTCAGCGTTGGAGCAGGGGACTTAACCCGCCACCAACACCCGGATCGCTTCCAGTCGCAGAGCCGCCTTGTCGAGCATCGCCAGGCCTTGCTCGCGTTGTTTGCGCAACGCAACCAGTTCGCTGTCACGCACGGTCGGGTTGACCGCTTGCAACGCGGTCAGGCGTGCCAGTTCTTCGTCGGTGTCGGCGGCCAGGCGGCGTTGTGCCTCTGCCACGCGCTCGGCATGACGCGGGAAGATTTTGTCTTCGCCGGCATTGATCCGCGGGGTCAGTTGATCGCGCTGGGCCTGGATGAACTTGTTGGCGCTGGCGCGCGGGACGCTTTCGAGTTGGTCGTTCAGGGTCTCGAACGACACCCGGGGCGACAGGTCGTTGCCATTGGCATCGAGCAGGCAGCGCAGTGCAGCGGGCGGCAGGTAGCGGCCCAGTTGCAACGAGCGCGGGGCGACCACTTCGCTGACGTAGAGCAGTTCCAGCAGTACCGTGCCAGGTTTGAGCGCCTTGTTCTTGATCAGCGCCACCGCGGTGTTGCCCATGGAGCCGGACAGCACCAGATCCATGCCACCCTGGACCATCGGGTGTTCCCAGGTGATGAACTGCATGTCTTCGCGGGACAGCGCCTGGTTGCGGTCGTATGTGATGGTCACGCCTTCGTCGTCGCCCAGCGGGAAGCTGGCGTCGAGCATTTTTTCACTCGGCTTGAGGATCAGCGCGTTTTCCGAATGGTCTTCGCTGTCGATGCCAAAGGCGTCGAACAAGGTTTCCATGTAGATCGGCAGGGCGAACTGGTCGTCCTGTTCAAGAATGGCTTCGACCAGCGCGTCGCCTTCGCCAGCGCCACCGGAGTTGAGCTCCAGCAAGCGGTCACGGCCGGTGTGCAATTCGGCTTCCAGACGCTCACGCTCAGTGCGGGCCTCGTCGATCAGCGCTTGCCACTCGCCGTCGTCGGCTTCTTCCAGCAGCGGCAGCAGGCGAGGGCCGAACTGGTGCTGCAAGGCATTGCCGGTCGGGCAGGTGTTGAGGAACGCGTTCAGCGCTTCGTGGTACCACTGGAACAGGCGCTCCTGTGGGCTGGTTTCCAGGTACGGCACGTGCAGTTCGATGGTGTGTTTCTGGCCGATCCGGTCCAGACGACCGATACGTTGCTCCAGCAGGTCCGGGTGGGACGGCAGATCGAACAGCACCAGGTGGTGGGAGAACTGGAAGTTGCGACCTTCACTGCCGATTTCCGAGCAAATCAACACCTGAGCGCCAAACTCTTCGTCGGCGAAGTAGGCGGCGGCGCGGTCACGCTCGAGGATGTTCATACCTTCGTGGAACACCGTGGCCGGAATGCCGGAGCGCACGCGCAAGGCGTCTTCCAGGTCCATGGCGGTTTCGGCGTGGGCGCAGATCACCAGCACTTTGGTGCGCTTGAGCATCTTCAGTTGATCGATCAGCCACTCGACGCGTGGGTCGAATTTCCACCAGCGTTCTTCTTCATTGGCGTCCGGCTGGGCCTGGAAGCTGACTTCCGGGTACAGCTCGGCGTGATCGCCCAACGGCAGTTCGAGGTATTCGTCCGGGCATGGCAGCGGGTACGGGTGCAGTTTGCGCTCCGGGAAACCTTGCACGGCGGCGCGGGTATTACGGAACAGCACGCGACCGGTACCGTGACGGTCCAGCAGCTCACGCACGAGACGGGCGCTGGCTTCGGTGTCGCCATCGTTGACGGCGGTCAGCAGGGCTTCGCCTTCGTTGCCGAGGAAACCTTGAATGGTCTTGTGCGCTTGCGGCGACAGGCGGCCCTGGTCGAGCAATTCCTGAACGGCTTCGGCCACCGGGCGATAGTTCTCGCTCTCGGCGCGGAAGGCGTGCAGGTCATGGAAGCGGTTCGGATCAAGCAGGCGCAGACGGGCGAAGTGGCTGTCCTGGCCGAGTTGTTCCGGCGTCGCGGTCAACAACAGTACGCCGGGAATGGTTTCGGCGAGTTGCTCGACCAGCGAGTATTCAGGGCTGACCTGATCTTCGTGCCATACCAGGTGGTGCGCTTCGTCGACCACCAGCAAGTCCCAGCCGGCGGCGAACAGTGCGTCCTGGGCCTTCTCGTCTTCCACCAGCCATTCCAGGGCCACCAGCGCGAGCTGGGTGTCTTCGAACGGGTTGGAGGCATCGCTTTCAATGAAGCGCTCTTCGTCGAACAGTGCGACTTGCAGATTGAAGCGCCGGCGCATTTCCACCAGCCACTGGTGCTGGAGATTTTCCGGCACCAGGATCAGCACGCGATTGGCGCGGCCCGAGAGCAGTTGGCGATGGATCACCAGACCGGCTTCGATGGTCTTGCCCAGACCTACTTCGTCAGCCAGCAATACCCGCGGTGCAATACGGTCGGCCACTTCACGGGCGATGTGCAATTGGTGCGCGATCGGCTGCGCACGTACGCCACCCAAGCCCCAGAGGGAGGACTGCAACTGGCGGCTGGTGTGTTCGAGGGTGTGGTAACGCAGGGAGAACCAGGCCAGCGGATCGATTTGCCCGGCGAACAAACGGTCGCTGGCCAGGCGGAACTGAATGAAGTTCGACAGCTGGGTTTCCGGCAGGGTAACCACTTCGTTCTGCGCGTTGAGGCCGTGGTAGACCAGCAGGCCATCGACGTCGTCGACTTCGCGAACGGTCAGTTTCCAGCCTTCGAAGTGAGTAATCGAGTCACCCGGCGAAAACCGTACGCGGGTGAGGGGCGCATTCCTTAGCGCGTACTGGCGGGTGTCGCCAGTGGCCGGATAGAGCACGGTCAACAAGCGGCCGTCCTGTGCCAGAACGGTGCCCAAACCCAGCTCGGCTTCGCTGTCACTGATCCAGCGTTGCCCCGGTTGATACTGCTGCGCCATGCTGCCTGACTCCCACCTTGAAAAAGCGGGCTATCTTAACGGAATCAGGTCTCCAGACCAAAGGAATACCTGTGTGGGAGGTGCCGTAGGCTGCGTTTTTTTGATCCGCGTGGCCTGAACAAATCCTAGCTTGCGACCGTTAAGGCAGTGTCGATTGAGTCACAGTTTGCGACCGATGGCTCAAGTCGCCATTTGCGCAGCCGACAGCCTGCTGACAGGAGACCAAAAAATATGCTGCCACCGATGCTTCCCTTGAGTGCCGTGCCGATTACCTCTCAGCACGACCCGGTCCGCCCGCGCCCGGACATAGCACCTGTGGTGCCCGTGCAGGAAAGCTCCACGGACAGCACCATCGACCTGAAAAAGCGTGACCCTGAAGAAACCGCCTTGCTGCTGCGCGAAGAACAGCGGCGCAAGCAGGAACAGGAAAGACGTCGCCGTGAAGCCGACGAAGACCCTGAAGCGCATCTGGCCATCCCAGGGGACGAACTCAATGCCGACAACACCGTACCGGTGGCGCCATTGATGGAAGATCAGCCCCGCCAGGGATTGTGGGTCGACATCGAGATTTGAGCGAGTGGCTGGTCAGCGCTGTCGCCAGACCGCATTATTGGCGCAAACCTGCCTCGGCAGCTGAATTCATTTGCCAGTGATGCACTGAACGCCATGAGCCAAGACGACAAACTGATCGACCTCAACGCCGAACGCGCCAAGCGTGTCCATGACCTCAACGAAAAACGCCTTAATGAAGTGCGTCAGGCGTTCGAGCAAGCCATGCCGCTGGGCAAGGCGAAGAAAAAACCGAAGAACAAACCGAAAAAACGTTGAATCCCCCGTCATCGGTTGATGCAGGTCAGTTTTTCCCCTCCTTTGAGCCCGGTCTCGGGCAACATTGATCCCGGTCAATTCTTTCTCCTGCCCGTTTGGGTAACTTAGCCCTATCGCAACAGGGCAACAGCAGGAGACGCGTCATGTTTTTCGACAACGTGGTGATCGCCGGAGTGCTGACCGTCAGCCTCATGTTCGTTTTTTTTGCAGGATTCGGATTTTTTATCTGGAAGGATTCGCACAAGCGGAAAAAACCGTAGGTCTTTCTGGATGCAATGAGCACGCAAGGCATTTTGGGCAACTTCGGTTGCCCTTTTTTTTGCCTGCGATTCCTTGAAGTTGATCGTTCCCACGCTCTGCGTTCTTGATCGTTCCCACGCTCTGCGTGGGAATGCCGCCATGGACGCTCTGCGTCCAATTCTGACGCGGAGCGTCACGGGATTCATTCCCACGCAGAGCGTGGGAACGATCATCCGGTAATAAAAAAGGCGCGGTCCTTGCGGAGCGCGCCTTTTTCGTTCGGCAGCTGATCAGCTGCCGAGTGCCTTCGAGGCCAGCCAGAACAAACCGGCCGACAGGGCAACCGTGGCTGGCAGGGTCAGCACCCAGGCCAGCAGGATGGTTTTGACGGTGCCGCCTTGCAGACCGCTTTTGTTGGCGACCATGGTACCGGCCACGCCTGAAGACAGCACGTGGGTAGTGGACACCGGCAAGCTGAAAATGTTGGCCATGCCGATCAGGCTGGCAGTGGTGATCTGCGCCGACATGCCCTGGGAATAAGTCATGCCCTGCTTGCCGATTTTCTCACCGATGGTCAGAACCACGCGTTTCCAGCCCACCATGGTGCCCAGGCCGAGGGCCAGGGCCACCGCCAGAATCACCCAGAACGGCGCGTATTCGGTGGTGGTGGTCAAGTCCTTGCGCAGCTTGTCCAGGTCAGCCTTTTCACGGGCGGGCAGGCCTGGCAGCTTGCTGACTTTCTTCGCGGTGTCATCCAGGCAGAGCAGGTAGCGGCGCACTTCGATGCGGCTTTCCGCCGACAGCGAGCGGTAGTCGGCTACGCCCTTGAGGGTGCCCAGCAACGCGTTGATGGTCGGTTCGGTCTGCTGCGGGTTGCAGCGGAATTTCTCCGGCAGATCACCTTCCACGCTTTTGCCCAGTGCCAGGAACTCGCCGAGGGTTTCGGCGTTGCGCTGGTAGAACTGATTCAGATGCAAGGTGGCATCGCGGGTGCGTTCGATCTGGTAGGTGGTGCTGTTCAGATCAAGGACGAACTGCGCCGGCACGATACCGATCAGCACCAGCATGATCAGGCCGATACCTTTCTGGCCATCGTTGGAACCGTGCACGAAACTCACGGCCATGGCGGAGATCACCAAGACCAGGCGATTCCAGAACGGTGGGTGCTTTTTGTCATCGATCTTGCGGCGCTGTTCCGGCGTCTTGTGCATCTTCGACAGCGGACGCCACCATTTCAGGCCGATCAGAATCAGCGCTGCAATCAGGAAACCTGCCATCGGCGAGAACACCAGCGACATGGCGATATCGATTGCCTTCTGCCAGTTCACGCCATCGGCCAACGGAATCTCGTTGATCAGGGCGTTGGCCAGGCCTACACCGAGAATCGAGCCGATCAGCGTATGGGAGCTGGAAGCGGGGATACCGAAGTACCAGGTGCCCAGGTTCCAGGCGATGGCGGCGGCGAGCAACGAAAACACCATGGCCAGTCCATGACCGGTGTTCACATTGATCAGCAGCTCCACCGGCAGCAAGTGGACGATGGCATACGCCACGCCAACGCCGCCCAGCAACACGCCGAGGAAATTGAACACACCGGAAAAGAACACCGCCAGATGAGGCGGCATCGCTTTGGTGTAGATAACAGTGGCTACCGCGTTAGCGGTGTCATGAAATCCGTTGATGAACTCGAAGGCGAGGACAAAAGTCAGGGCGAGCAGGAGGCTCACTAGCACCCAAGCATCCAGTCCGCTGAATAAATCGATCATGAAGGTTTTCTGACCCGGTCATAAGGGGGGCGGGATTATGCCAGAAAAGCGTGCCAATCAATGCACTAGCTGCTCGTTGGTAACATTCTTCAACGAATTAATTTGAGCCGCAGTCCTGCGTGTCGGTGATTTTACGGGCCTTGCAAGTCATTGAATTTATTTGAAAACACCCATGGCAAAAGGGTTTCGCGCGCTCGGAGGAGGGGCCTGAACGCTTGTGTGAAATTTCTGAGAAGAGGGTCGGATATGCGCCCTTTACCTTGTCGGATGAGCAAGGTGGCCGCTGCCCGCTTGTAGCGGGCGCAAAAGGCAACATCCATGCATCCCGCTTTTAACAGGTGCAATCGCAGACCCTTGTAAGGATTAAAGCCGGGACCATCAAGGCTCTTCGGCTTTGAGTTCCTTTTCCATTTTTTCAAGTTCTTGCTTGAAAACCTGATCCTGAACGGTGGCGCGTTTACGCCAGGGTTTGCGTTCCGGTTCGGGTTGGGCGGCGTAGGTGGTGACTTCCCCGCCGTAAACTTCCTTGTAACGTTGTTCCTGGC
>NZ_RCOE01000223.1:0-39041 GCF_004321495.1 Pseudomonas sp. Sample_10 | reverse complement strand
TCATCATGATTTCGATCCTGGTCAGCCGCATGCCCAAGCACATGCAACAGCGCACGCGGATTTTCGGCCTGGCGCTGGCCATGATCACGCGGATTCTGTTGCTGCTGTCGATCACCTGGGTCATGCGCCTCACCGCCGACTTGTTCGAAGTATTCGGCCAGGGCATTTCCGGACGTGACCTGATCCTGTTCTTTGGTGGCCTGTTCCTGCTGTGGAAGAGCTCGCAAGAGATGTACCACGCACTGGAAGGTGAAGACGAAAGCAACGAAGAACCTTCGGGCAAGGGTGGCAACTTCCTCTACACCATCATCCAGATCGCGATCATCGACATCGTGTTCTCGCTGGACTCGGTGATCACCGCGGTCGGCATGGTGTCCCATGTACCGGTCATGGTGGCGGCGATCGTCGTCGCGGTTCTGGTGATGATGCTGGCCTCGGGCACCATCAGCACGTTCATCGACAAGCACCCATCGCTGAAAATGCTGGCGCTGTCGTTCCTGTTGGTAGTCGGTACCGTTCTGATTGCCGAATCCCTGGATGTGCACGTGCCAAAAGGCTACGTCTACTTTGCCATGGCGTTCTCGCTGGCGGTGGAAGCGATCAACATCAAGATGCGCACCGCGATGGCGAGAAAGCGCAAGCAGCAGGATCCGGTGAAACTGCGCAAGGACATTCCGGGACAGTAACCCGGAGGGCAAAGCTCTGTGGGATAAGAGCTTTTGTGGCGAGGGAGCTTGCTCCCGCTCGACTGCACAGCAGGCGTAAACGTATCGGACTTGCCGGTTGGGGCCGCTACGCGACCCAGCGGGAGCAAGCTCCCTCGCCACAGTCACGCAGTGAACAAGGGGACCTTCGGGTCCCTTTTTCATTTTCCGCACGGAGCTGTTTTCATGACAGTTTTGTTTCAATCACGTCTTTAGCTATGCGATGCTGGCGTCCAGACCGTTAGCCAACTACAGCTTAAGTACAGAAGAAGTAGATCGTCGCGCGGCACCGTCAACTTGCTCCCTTTGGAGCGCTACACCACAGGGGGTCTGTATGCTCACCCTGCTCAATCTACTCTCCGCCGTGGCCTTGTTGATCTGGGGCACGCACATCGTCCGAACCGGCATTCTGCGGGTGTTTGGCTCCAACTTGCGCCATGTCATCGGACAGAACATGTCCAGACGCTGGCTGGCGTTCATTTCCGGAATCGTCGTCACCGCGATGGTGCAGAGCAGCAACGCCACCGCGATGCTGGTCACTTCATTTGTCGGCCAGGGCCTGATGGCGCTGACGCCGGCGCTGGCCACCATGCTTGGCGCGGATGTCGGTACGGCGCTGATGGCGCGGGTGCTGACTCTTGACCTGTCATGGCTGTCGCCGCTGCTGATTTTCCTCGGGGTGATTTTCTTTCTCTCGCGCAAACAGACCCGCCTGGGCCAGATGGGCCGTGTCGCGATCGGCTTGGGCTTGATCATCCTGGCGTTGCAGCTGATCGTCGAAGCGGCCACGCCGATCACTCATGCCCAAGGGGTGAAGGTAATCTTCGCCTCGCTGACCGGCGACATTCTGCTCGACGCCCTGGTGGGTGCGCTGTTCGCGATGATTTCCTATTCAAGCCTCGCGGCGGTGCTGCTGACCGCGACCCTGGCCGGCGCGAACGTGATCAGTCTGCCGGTGGCCATCGGCCTGGTGATCGGTGCCAACATCGGCAGCGGCATTCTGGCGTTCCTCAGCACCAGCATGCAGAACGCCGCCGGGCGCCAGGTGGCATTGGGCAGCCTGCTGTACAAACTGATCGGCCTGGTGCTGATCATTCCGGTGCTCGACCCCGTGGTGCATTGGCTCGACAGCCTCGACTTCAGCCCTCAGGAAATGGTCATCGGCTTCCACCTGCTCTACAACACGGCGCGCTGCCTGATCCTGTTGCCCAGTGTCGGGCCAATGGCGAGGTTCTGTGCCTGGGTGTTGCCGGAGCGTCCGCAAGCCAACGGCACCGCCAAACCACGGCATCTCGACCCGACGGCCTTGGCTACCCCGAGCCTGGCGTTGGCCAATGCGGCGCGGGAAACCCTGCGCATGGGCGACCTGATCGACAACATGCTCGAAGCCATGCTCGATGTGTTGCACGGCAAGCAAACCGCGGTGACTCAGGAAGTGCGTCGCCTGGCGGAAGACGTGGAATCGCTCTACAGCGCGATCAAGCTCTATCTGGCGCAAATGCCTCGCGAAGACCTTAGTGACCAGGACAGCCGACGCTGGGCAGAAATCATTGAATTGGCGATAAACCTGAAGCTCGCCAGTGACCTGATCGAGCGCATGCTGCGCAAGGTGCAGCAGCAGAAAACCTCGCAACGCCGGTCGTTTTCCGAGGTGGGCCTGGAGGAGTTGGCGGGGTTGCACAGCCAATTGATTGCCAATTTGCGCCTGGGATTGTCGGTGTTCCTCAGCGCCGACCCGGAAAGCGCTCGTCAATTGGTCCGTGAGAAACGTCGCTTTCGCGCACAGGAGCGGCGCATGGCCCATGCTCATGTCAGCCGTTTGCAACGCAAGATCGTGCAAAGTCTCGAGACCAGTTCGTTGCACCTGGAGTTGATCGCCGACATGAAACGTCTGAATTCGCTGTTTTGCAGCAGCGCCTACGTAGTGCTGGAAACGTCCGACACCGGAGCGCTGGTTGTCGACGATATGACTGACATCACGCATTCTCCCTGAACGTCCACAGTGGCCTGAAGTCTGTTGAACTCACGCTAGCCGTATGGAAGCTCGTTATGCGTTGCCTGTTGTTCGCCTGTTTGTTGCTCGGCTCATTCCCGTCGTTTGCCCTGGATCGCTTCCAGGTCGAGGGTTATACCCTGCGCAACGGTCTGCAAATTCTGCTCAAACCCGGTGCCGAACGCGGGCATGTGGCAATCCGGCTGGTAGTCGGCGTCGGCATTGATGATTTCGGCTGCGCTGACAAAGAGTTGCCACATCTGCTCGAGCATCTGCTGTTCAGCGGTATCGACGCCAGCGGCGAAGGCGGGCTTGAAGAGCGCATGCAAGCGCTGGGCGGTGAGTGGAATGCGTTCACCAGCAACGCCGACACCACGTTCGTGATCGAAGCCCCGGCGAAGAATCAGCGCAAAGTCCTCGACCTGCTGCTGGCATTGCTGACCCAGACTCACTTCGACGACAACGCCATCAACGCGGCCAAACAAGTGGTCGAGCGCGAAGACGGCGGTCACTACTCGCATTTGCAACGCTGGCTGGATCGCCAGGACCTGGGTCACACCGCCAGCAAGCAACTGGCCGTGGAATTGGGCCTGAAATGCTCCGAGCGCGCCGAAGTCGATCAGTTGACCCGCGAGCAGTTGGAGAAAGTCCGCAAGGATTGGTACGCGCCCAACAACATGACGCTGATCGTGGTCGGCGACCTGGATCGCTTGCTGCCGGCCTATCTGGAGCGCACCTACGGCACGTTGGTACCGATCGAGCCGGGCAATCATCCGCCGCTGCCGCAAATCCAGGCCAGCGCGGCCCACGAGCGCGTGCTGACACGCGGCTTCGTCGGGGGCGGGGCCAAGCTGCATTGGCTGGTACCGGAACCGGTGCTGGAGGATCAGCATGACGAAACCTTCGACCTGCTCAAGGACTATCTGGACTGGGCGCTGTATCGCCAACTGCGGCTGGCGCACAGCTTGTCATACGGCCCATGGGCCGAGCGTGAGGTATTCGGCGGGGTTGGTTTCATGAGCCTCAACGCCGACCTTGAGCGTGACGACGTAGCCGAGGCCCTGACGGTGCTGGATGAATTGAAGGCGCAATTACTCAAGGACGGCCTCAACGCTGAGACCTTCAACCGTCTCAAGCAAGCCGCTATCGCCCGTCAATCCTGGGCCGTGCAAGGCAACAGCGCGCTGGCCGATTACTATTGGAGCGCGTTGGGAGACTATCAGGACGGCCGTTTCGCCAACCCCGCCAAGGAACTGCAAGCGGTATCACTGGCTGAAGCGAACAAGGCGATACGCGAGCTGCTCCTGCAACCGGGTTACGTGCGGATCGAAAAGCCGTTGCTCAGTGATGACCAAGTGTTGTGGGTAATGGGAGGGGTATTGGGTTTGCTGGTGCTGAGCCTGGCAGCCTGGCGCTTGCATCGCAGAAAATAGCGCTTACCCTCGCCACGTCGTCGTGCCGGCGGTAACCTGTCAGAGATTTTTCCTACGACTAATGTGAATCGCCGAATGTCGACTCTGACCCTTTTTGTACAGCGCATCCTCGAGCTGATGAAGCGCTACCCTGGGGTCATTGCGCTCGGTGGTTTTGTTTCCGGGGTCGGCAGCTTCATTCTGGTCGACCGTCAGCAGGGCTTGGCCAGCTGGATCACCACCATCATGCTGATCAGCTGGATCTGGCTGATGCTGGAAAACAGCCTGACCAAGCTGTTCACGCGGATCTTCAAGCGGGAAATTCCTCAGCCGTTGCTGCGTTACGCGACGCAGATGATCCATCAGGAAAGCCTTTTTTTCGTTCTGCCGTTCTTTTTCATCACCACCACCTGGAACAGCGGCCAGTTGTTCTTCACCGGGTTGCTGGGCATCGCCGCACTGATCTCCATCGTCGACCCGCTTTACTACAAATGGCTGGCGCCGCGGCGCTGGGCGTTCCTCGCGCTGCATACGCTGACATTGTTCGCCGCCCTCCTCACCGCGTTGCCGGTGATCATGCACCTGACCACCTCGCAAAGTTTCAAATGGGCGCTGGGTATTGCCGTATTGCTGTCGTTCCCGAGCCTGGCGTCGATTTTTCCGATTCGCACCGTGCGCAATGCGCTGGCGATCCTGAGCATCACCATCGGGATCGGCGGTGTCGGTTGGGTGTTGCGCTCATGGGTGCCGCCAGCGACCTTGTGGATGACCGACGTGGCCATCAGCACACAGATGCAAGATCGCACGCCAGGCGCCAGCCTCGAAGAAGTCAGTGCCGAGCAGATTCGCGGCGGTGGCCTGTATGCCTACACCGCGATCAACGCGCCGCGTGGCCTGGACGAGCGGATTTATCATGTGTGGCAGTTCAACGGCAAAGAGGTCGACCGCATTCCGCTGGACATCCACGGTGGGCGCAAAGAAGGCTATCGGGCCTGGACTCACAAACAGAACTTCCCCGGCAATCCGGCAGGCAAATGGCAGGTCCGGGTACTTACCGAAGACGGTCAGCTGATCGGCGTATTGCGCTTCAAAGTGAAGGACAGCACACCGGCCAAAGAAAAGTGAGGCCGTTCGTGGTATTACGTAAGTCAGCGTAAATAGCCGAAAAAGCACGGAGCTTATGACCAGCAGCACATTGGCCGGCAATGCCCATCTGGACACCTCGCACGCCCCCGCCCGGATCCGGGTGACCGGGGACTGGACGCTTGCCCATTACGCCGACCTCAAGCGCCTGAGCGAAAAGCTCGAAGGCCAATACGATGCCAGCACCCACATCGACCTCAACGGCCTCGGCGCCCTGGATACCGCCGGCGCTTCATTGCTGGTGGAACTGCTGGGCTCCGAGCGTCTGGGGCGATCCGCCGAACACCCTGATTGCACCCTCTCCTCTGCCGACCGTGCGTTGCTGCAAACCGTCTACCAGTCGCTGACCGATTTCTGTGTGCCGGTCAAGGAGCCGGAAATCAGCGTCGGCATTCAACTGTTGACCCGCATTGGCCGCGCGGTGGACGCAGTCTGGCAGGACACCCTGCAACTGCTGGGTTTCGTCGGGCTGATTCTGGAAACCCTCGTCCGTGGCCTGTTCCGCCCCAAACGCTGGCGCATCACGCCAATGGTCGCGCACATCGAGCAAACCGGTCTCGACGCCGCGCCCATCGTTGCCTTGCTGACGTTTCTGGTGGGCGCCGTCGTTGCGTTTCTCGGGGCGACCGTGTTGACCACGTTCGGTGCCAGCGTCTTCACGGTGGACCTGGTGGCATTCGCCTTCTTGCGGGAATTCGGCGTGCTGCTGACTGCGATTCTCATGGCCGGGCGCACGGCCAGTGCGTTCACTGCGCAGATCGGTTCGATGAAGGCCAACGAGGAAATCGACGCCATTCGCACCCTCGGTCTCGATCCGATGGAATTACTGGTGGTGCCGCGTGTGCTCGCCCTGCTGGTCTCGTTGCCAATGCTGACCTTTCTGGCGATGGTTTCGGGGATTGTCGGTGGCGGCGTGGTGTGTGCGGTGTCGCTGGATATCTCGCCGGCAATGTTCCTTTCGCTACTGCAATCGGACATCGGTGTTCAGCACTTTCTGGTGGGGATGGTCAAAGCGCCGGTGTTCGCGTTCCTGATTGCCGCTATCGGCTGCCTGGAAGGCTTCAAGGTCAGCGGCAGCGCTGAGTCCGTCGGCGCGCATACCACGTCCAGCGTGGTGCAATCGATTTTCGTGGTGATCGTGCTCGACGCCGTGGCCGCGCTGTTCTTCATGGAGATGAGCTGGTGAGTCGTTTACCCCGAGCGCCCGCCGAGGCGGTGATTGAAGTCCGTGGGCTGTGCAATCGCTTCGGCCGCCAGAGCGTGCATGAAAACCTCGATCTGGATTTGTACAAGGGCGAAATCCTCGCCGTCGTCGGTGGCTCCGGCAGCGGCAAGTCAGTGTTGCTGCGCAGCATTGTCGGCTTGCGTCAGCCCAGCGAAGGCGTGGTCAAAGTGTTCGGGCAAAACCTGCCGACGTTGCCGGAACACGAACGCTCGCTGATTGAGCGGCGTTTTGGCGTGCTGTTTCAGAAAGGCGCCCTGTTCTCTTCCCTGACCGTGACCGAAAACGTCGCGCTGCCCCTGATCGAACACGCCGGCCTGAGCCGCGACGATGCCGAACATCTGGCCGCGGTGAAACTGGCCCTGGCCGGGTTGCCACTGTCAGCGGCGGATAAGTACCCCGCCTCCTTGTCCGGCGGGATGATCAAGCGTGCGGCGCTCGCGCGAGCCTTGGCGCTGGACCCGGACATCCTGTTTCTCGACGAACCCACCGCCGGCCTCGATCCAATTGGCGCGGCGGCGTTCGATCAGCTGATCCTGACCTTGCGCGATGCCTTGGGCCTGAGCGTGTTTCTGGTGACTCACGATCTCGACACGCTCTACACCATCACCGACCGCGTGGCGGTGCTGGCGCAGAAGAAAGTGCTGGTGGCGGATGCCATCGACAAGGTATCGGAAACCGACGACGCGTGGATTCACGAATACTTCCATGGCCCTCGCGGCCGCGCGGCACTGACGGCCGCTCAACAGCTCAACGAGGTCTGACATGGAAACCCGAGCTCATCATGTATTGATCGGCCTGTTCACTGTGATTGTGGTGGCAGGCGCCCTGCTCTTTGGTTTGTTTCTGGCCAAGTCCAGTGTCGATACCGCGTTCAAGGACTACGAAGTCGTGTTCAACGAGGCGGTCAGCGGCTTGTCCAAAGGCAGTTCGGTGCAGTACAGCGGTATCAAGGTCGGCGATGTGATATCGCTGCGCCTGGACCCGCAAGACCCGCGCCGGGTGCTGGCGCGGATCCGCCTGGGCGGCGACACGCCGGTCAAGGAAGACACCCAGGCCAAACTGGCGCTGACCGGGGTCACCGGGACATCGATCATCCAGCTCAGCGGCGGCACGCCACAGAGCCCGACGCTAAAGGGCAAGGACGGCAACCTGCCGACAATCGTTGCATCGCCCTCGCCTATCGCCCGTCTGCTCAACGACAGCAACGACCTGATGGCCGGCGTGAACATGCTGATGCACAACGCCAACCTGATGTTTTCCACGGAAAACATCGAGCGCATCAGCAAGACCCTTGAACATCTGGAGCAAACCACCGGGGTCATTGCCGACCAGCGTGGCGATATTCGCCAGGCCATGCAGCAACTGTCCTCGGTGGGCAAGCAGGCCAGCAGCATGATGGAGCAAACCTCAGCGCTGATGCGCAACGCCAATGGACTGCTCAACGATCAGGGCAAGCAGATGTTCGGCAGCGCCGAGCAAGCGATGAAGTCGCTGGAACAGAGCAGTGCGACGATCAACACATTGCTGAGCAGCAATCAGGACTCGATCAACAACGGCATGCAGGGCCTCAATGGTCTGGCTCCGGCGGTGCGTGAGCTGCGCGAAACCCTCACCGCGCTGCGCGCCATCTCTCAACGCCTTGAGGCCAACCCCAGCGGTTACCTGCTGGGCAGTGACAAGAATAAGGAATTCACTCCATGAAGCTGACCCTCATCGCCCTCCTCGCCGGTTTCATGCTGGTCAGCTCCTGCTCGATCCTGCCCAAGCCCGAGCCGTTCGATGTCTATCGTTTGCCTTCAGCTCAGAGCATTCCGGCGAGCAGTCATGGTGCGGCGCAACGCTGGTCGTTGCGCCTGACCAAACTGCAGGCCAGCGAAGCGTTGAACAGTCCGAACATAGCGGTCATTCCTCAGGGCGATGTGATCAGCAGCTACAAAGGCTCGCGCTGGAGCGACCCGGCACCGGTGCTCGTGCGCAATCGCCTGCTCGATGGTTTCCAGCGCGATGGTCGGGTCTCGCTGTTGAGCACCGATGACAGCATTTTCCAGACGGATCTGGAGCTGGGCGGTGTCCTGCAAGCCTTCCAGACCGAATACCAGGGCACGAACGCCAGCGTGGTGGTACGCGTGGATGCATTGCTGGTGCGCAGCTACGACCAGCACATCCTCGCCAGCCGCCGCTTTGAGGTTCGTCAGCCGCTCAATGATGTAAAAGTGCCGGCGGTGGTGGCCGGGTTCGGCCAGGCCAGCGATCAATTGACGGCGCAGGTGGTGAATTGGGCGGTTGAGCAAGGCCAGAAAATTGTGCTTCCCGCGAGACCTTGAAGGTTCTGCGGGCCTTATCGCTGGCAAGCCAGCTCCCACAGAAACTGCGCGGTCCTTGTGGGAGCTGGCTTGCCAGCGATAAATGTTGGATTTACCCAAAGAACCAGTAGCAAACCCCGATGGCACCCAGCACGCCGGCCAGCTCCGCCAACAACGCACAGCCCACCGCATGCCGAGCTCGTTGGATACCCACTGCCCCGAAATACACCGCCAGCACATAGAACGTGGTTTCGGTACTGCCCTGAATCGTCGCCGCCACCAGCGCCGGGAAGCTGTCGACGCCGGAGGTCTTCATGGTTTCGATCAGCATCGCCCGGGCGGCGCTGCCTGAGAACGGTTTGACCATGGCAGTGGGCAGTGCATCGACGAAACGCGTGTCCCAGCCGGCCCACTCCACCAGGTGACGAATGCCGTCCAGGCCAAAATCCAAAGCCCCGGACGCTCGCAGCACACCCACCGCGCAGAGCATCGCCACCAGATACGGCAGCAGGTTCTTCGCCACATCAAAGCCTTCCTTGGCGCCTTCGACGAACGCTTCATAGACTTTGACTTTACGCATCGCACCGATGATCAAGAACAGCATGATCAAGCCGAATAGCGTCAGATTGCCGAGGATCGACGACAAACCGGCCAGCGCGGCTGCCGACATGGTTCCCAGCAACGCCATGAACCCGCCAAGGACCAAAGCGCCCGGGATCAGATACGCGAGCACGACCGGGTCCCAGACACGCAGGCGTTGCATGAAGGCCACCGCGAGGAAGCCCACGATGGTCGAGCAACTGGTGGCCAGCAGGATCGGCAGGAACACCAGCGTCGGATCAGGCGCGCCTTGCTGGGCGCGGTACATGAAGATCGTCACCGGCAGCAGGGTCAGGGAAGAAGCATTGAGCACCAGAAACAGGATCTGAGCGTTACTGGCGATGGTGTCACTGGGGTTGAGTTCCTGCAGGGCCTTCATCGCTTTGAGGCCGATGGGCGTGGCGGCGTTGTCCAGCCCCAGGCCGTTGGCGGCGAAGTTCAGGGTAATGAGGCCGATGGCGGGGTGGCCCGGCGGGACTTCCGGCATCAAGCGCAGAAACAGCGGGCCGAGGGCTTTGGCCAGCCATTCGACAATCCCGGCTTTTTCGGCAATCCGCAGGAAACCCAGCCAGAGGGTGAGGGTGCCGAACAGCAATACCATCACTTCGACCGACAATTTGGCCATGGCGAATATGCTTTCCACCATCGCCGCGAAGATTCCGGCATTGCCGCCGATCAGCCACTGCGCCAGCGCCGAAATCGCGGCCACGATGAAAAAGCCAAGCCACAGGCCATTGAGCATCAGTCAAATCCCCCAAAAGATGCGCGAATGATAGCGGGGTGGCCGGAAACGACAAACCCCGGATTTCTCCGGGGTTTGTTGGTACGGCTGACTAGCAAACTGTGGGAGCCAGCCTGCTGGCGATGAGGTCGGCACATTCAACATCTCTGTTGTTGGGTGCACCGCAATCGCCAGCAGGCTGGCTCCCACAGAAAAGCCGATCTGCAATTAGTTGCTGGAAACTTCGCCGGCCGGCAGCTTCTCTTTGCTGCGCCAGTGCGGCAGGGAGTTCCAGTAGCGCTGACCCTTGGCATCGTCGTACATGCCTTCCCAGCGGGAAATAACCAGCACGGCCAGGGCGTTGCCGATCACGTTCAGTGCGGTACGCGCCATGTCCATGATGCGGTCGACACCGGCGATGAAGGCCAGGCCTTCCAGCGGAATGCCGACGCTGCCCAGGGTAGCCAGCAGCACCACGAAGGAGACGCCCGGTACGCCGGCGATGCCTTTGGAGGTGACCATCAGGGTCAGGACCAGCAGCAGTTGCTGGCTGATCGACAGGTCGATGCCGTACAACTGAGCGATGAAGATCGCCGCGATGCTCTGATACAGAGTCGAACCGTCGAGGTTGAACGAGTAACCGGTCGGCACCACGAAGCTGCAGATGGCTTTCGGCGCGCCGTAGGCTTCCATCTTCTCGATCACGCGCGGCAGCACGGTTTCGGAGGAGGCGGTGGAGTAGGCCAGCACCAGCTCATCCTTGAAGATGCGCATCAGCTTGATCACCGAGAAGCCGAACAGGCGGGCGATCAGGCCCAGTACCACGAAGGCGAAGAAGGCGATGGCGACGTAAACCAGGATCACCAGTTTGGCCAGCGGCAGCAGGGACGCGAAGCCGAAGTTGGCAACGGTGACCGCGATCAGTGCGAAAACGCCGATCGGGGCGTAGTTCATGATCATGTGAGTGACCTTGAACATGCTTTCCGACACGCCCTGGAACATCGTTACCAGCGGGTCGCGCAATTCGGGTTTGAGGCTCGACAGACCGAGACCGAACAACACCGAGAAGAAGATGATCGGCAGCATCTCGCCACGGGCCATGGCCGCGAAGATGTTCGACGGAATCAGGTTGAGGATGGTTTCGATGAACGCGTGTTCATGCTGCACCTCGGCCGCGGTCGCCTGGTACTTGGAGATGTCCACAGTACCCAGGGTGCTCATGTCGATGCCGGCACCCGGATGGAACAGGTTGGCCAGCAACAGGCCAACGACGATGGCAATGGTGGTGACGACTTCAAAGTAGATGATGGTTTTCAGGCCGATGCTGCCGAGCTTCTTTGCATCACCCACGCCAGCAATACCAACGATCAGCGAGGAAATCACGATCGGGATCACGATCATTTTGATCAGACGGATAAAGATATCGCCTGCCGGTTGCAGGACGTTGCTGATCCACCAGGCTTTCTCGGCACTGAAATGGTTGAGCAGCGCACCGATTGCAATCCCCAACACCAGACCGATGAGGATCTGCCAGGCGAGGCTAAGCTTTGCCTTCTTCATATCTTTACCCTTACTTCAGTTTGACTCGGGCAATCGCGTGAGCGGGTTCGCTTGTGGCGAAAAAGTCACGCAAATGCCCCCGTATAAGGAGCCCCGGAGCGCTTGTTAGTGGCTCTCTGGCAGGCGAAAAAAGGCGCAACTATTCCGATGCAAGGAAGCGACGTCTAATGCCGTAAACGCCTACCCTATGCCGAATCGGCATGAGGTTTTTTAGCTGAAAGCGACGTCGCAATCGGTTCGAATGTGACATTTCGGCAGTCATAAGTGCCGTGAACCGGTCATCACAGCGCTGATTGATTGTTTTTTGACCAGTGGAATCGACGGCGAATTACCGATAAAACCGACCAATCCGCCCATGGAATTGCGCGCGGACGCAGGCAATATTTCTCGATATACGGTCGCAGTGGGGGTTATGACGGCAGGGAATTTTGCAGAGACTGAGGCAGGGGCTTTTAAAAGGTGCGGGGATAAACGGGAAGTACGCTGTCACTTGATTGAGCAAGCTCTCCGCAAGTCCGTCGAGCCATGATCGACCGGCGAACTTGCGTCGCAGCTTTTCCTGACCCGGCCCTTGCGCAGGTACTCCCTGTACCCGTAGGTCACTCCGCCCCTGAAGCAGGCAGAACGTCCCGACCCCTTGGTCATGCGCCAGCCTTCCTCAGGTGGCGCAGGTGGAGAAAAGCGAGGCTTCTCTCACGTGTCTGAAACCTAGTACCAGTTCGGATCTTTCTTGAGTTGCTCCATCAACAAGTCCTGCATGCCCTGGTCCGGCTTACCGATAAATCGGTAGCTGGCATGTCGGGTCGGCGACTTGTCGGCAGGTAATCCCGCAGGCACCTCGACCAGCATGGCGTAGGCATCTTTTTTGTCGAAGCTGACGGCGACAATCAAGCGTTTGTCAGGGCATGTCGCCTTGGATTCGCACAGCGGCCCCACCAGATACTGCTCGCCATCTTCTTCAACGGCATTCATTTGTTCGGCATCGCCGGACAGGTTCATGACCCATTCCGGCAGGCGTTCCTCTTTCTTGACGACGCCTTGCCAGGTTTCCTGGTACTGCGGGTCGGTCTTCAGCAACTCGTTGACCCGCATCTGCCCGTCATTGGCAGCAATCGCCATGGCACTACCGCCCAGTAGCAGGGCGGCTGCCAGTGTCTTCAACGAAACGCTCATGTTCAACCTCGGCCGCGACGGCCAAAGAAGAAGGAAGCAATGAACATCACCAGGAACACGACAAAGAGAATCTTGGCGATACCCGTGGCGGTGCCCGCGATACCACCGAAGCCCAGTACGGCAGCGACAATGGCAATGATCAAGAATGTGATTGCCCAGCTCAACATGGTGATTCTCCTTACGCTTCTATTTTAGAGGTGCTTGTCCCGGCGCATCGAACGCGCCAAGTTTGTGTAATCAGAAAACCCAGCGCTCTTGACGAGGCATCTCGTTCACAGGTTGTGCCTGGTCGACGTCCATCATGCGCATGGCGGCGGTGTCATTCATGCCGCTGCCGGCCGCGCTGAAGTGGGTTTGGATCGGTTGTTGAAACGACACGCGTGGCGCTGCTTGCTGCTGATCCTGCTCCCAGCGCAAAAATTGTTGACCGGCAATCAGAGTGACCAGCAGCGCAAAAACGCAAAACAAGCCTTGCTGGATGTGCAGTGGCGAGAGACGTAATTGGGCGGCACGTTGACGATTCATTCTGAAGCTCCTCCCGCGTGGGGTGATCTGGTTGAGGGCGGTTGTTGTTGCCCTGCATTGCTCAGATCATTGCAGTCGTCATGCCAGCTTTTTTCATCGAAAAAATACGTTATAAATCAATATGTTACTGATGATTAAAAAGTCTGTTCGGAGGCATCCTGCACGATGCTGCATTGCCCGTCCGTGCGTAATGCACGATTTGCCATACGGCATCGCAATCATTTTGAATTGAGAGAAGGACGTGACTGTCAGAAAAAGACGCAACTCATGGTGTTTGCAGATAGCTACCCTGAGACGGCGTTAATAGATCAGAATAAACCATGCAACTTGCCCGATTTTTCCGGGACTAACCTAAGATCATTCATTAAGGAGCGTAGGAAAATGGAATCAGCCACCGAGCATCAAGGCCGTATTCTTCTGGTGGATGATGAGTCCGCCATCCTGCGTACCTTTCGATATTGCCTTGAAGACGAAGGCTACAGCGTGGCAACGGCCAACAGCGCTGCCCAGGCCGAAGCGCTGTTGCAGCGTCAGGTGTTCGATCTGTGCTTCCTCGATTTGCGTTTGGGCGAAGACAATGGCCTGGATGTGCTGGCCCAGATGCGCATCCAGGCGCCCTGGATGCGGGTAGTGATCGTTACCGCGCACTCGGCCGTGGACACGGCGGTGGATGCAATCCAGGCGGGCGCCGCGGATTATCTGGTCAAGCCGTGCAGCCCCGATCAATTACGTCTGGCTACCGCCAAGCAATTGGAAGTACGGCAATTGTCGGCGCGCCTGGAAGCACTGGAAGGCGAGGTACGCAAACCAAAGGACGGTCTGGACTCTCATAGCCCGGCAATGAAAGTGGTGCTCGAAACCGCACGGCAGGTCGCCAATACCGATGCCAATATCCTCATTCTTGGCGAGTCCGGTACGGGTAAGGGTGAACTGTCCCAAGCCATTCACGGCTGGAGCAAACGCTCCAAGAAGTCGTGCATCACCATCAACTGCCCGTCGCTGACGGCCGAACTGATGGAAAGCGAACTGTTCGGTCACAGCCGTGGTGCGTTTACCGGTGCCAGTGAAAGCACGTTGGGCCGTGTCAACCAAGCCGATGGCGGGACGCTGTTTCTCGACGAGATCGGCGATTTTCCCTTGGTTCTGCAGCCAAAGCTGCTGCGTTTCATCCAGGACAAGGAATACGAACGAGTCGGTGACCCGGTCACGCGCCGCGCCGACGTTCGCATCCTCGCCGCCACAAACCAGAATCTCGAAGACATGGTCCGTGATGGGCGTTTTCGCGAAGACCTGCTCTATCGCCTGAACGTCATCACCCTGCACTTGCCGCCGCTACGCGAGCGCAGGGAAGACATCATCAACCTGGCCGATCGCTTTCTGGCCCGGTTCGTCAAAGAATACGCGCGTCCGGCGCGGGGGTTCAGTGATGAAGCCATTGAGGCAATGCTCGGTTACCGCTGGCCGGGCAACATCCGCGAGTTGCGCAACGTGGTAGAGCGGGCGAGCATTATCTGCCCGCAGGAGCGTGTCGAGATCACTCACCTGGGGATGGCGGAAACACCGGTCAACAACGCCCCGCGCATTGGTGCGGCGCTGAGTCTGGACGAACTGGAAAAAGCCCACATCGGCGCGGTCCTCGCCACCGCCGGTACACTTGATCAAGCTGCCAAAACCTTGGGAATCGACGCATCGACCCTTTATCGCAAACGCAAACAGTACAACTTGTGAGTCGCCTCCGATGAAGCTGGCGATGAAGTTGCGGACTCGCCTGTTTTTAAGCATTTCCGCGCTGATAACCGTCGCGCTGCTCGGGCTTTTGCTCGGGCTGGTCAGCGTGATGCAGATGGCCGGAAGCCAGGAAGCACTGGTACGCAACAACTTCGTCACCCTGGATATTGGCCTTAAATTGCGCCAGACGCTGGGCGATCAGTTGATCATCATGCTCAGCGAGCGCCCTGATTCCCAAGCCTTCGAAGCCTCCAAACGGCGTTATTTCGAATTGCTGGACCAGGGAATCGCCCAGGAAGCGCAGTCCGAAGGAAACGAGTACGGATTCAAAAAGGCCAAGGCGGATTACCTCAGCTTTATTCGGGCCTATGAAGTTTCGCCCGATCATGCTCATGTGCTGTCCGGCAACGATGAACTCACGGAAAGATTCAACGCGCTGCGCAATGGTTTGATCATTGAACACAAGCGCGCCCTGGATAACATCGGCGCGACCGAGCGCAAGGCTCGCGAGCGGGCGCTGTTGGTCGCCGGCCTGCTGGGGTTGGTCGGGTTGGCGGTGTTGATCATCGGCTTCGTGACCGCTCACGCCATCGCCCGGCGGTTTGGCGAACCCATCGAGGCGCTGGCACAAGCGGCGGATAACATCGGGCAGGGGAATTTCGATGTCTTGCTGCCGGTTTCTTCGGCCGTCGAGCTCAATCAGCTGACCCGGCGCTTCGGCATCATGGCCGAGGCACTGCGCGAGCATCAGGCGACCAACGTCGATGAGCTGCTGGCCGGTCAGCAACGTTTGCAGGCGGTGCTCGACAGCATCGACGATGGCTTGCTGATGATCGATCGCCAGGGCCATCTGGAGCATCTCAACCCGGTGGCTCAGCGTCAGTTGGGCTGGGACAGTGATCGACTCGGGCAAGGCCTGGGCACAGCGCTGGAGCGTCCTGAGCTTGATGAGCAGCTGCAATTGGTTCTGCGTGGCGGCACGCTGGAGCGGGCGCCCGAAGATCTGAGCATGGAGGTCGATGGCGAGACGCGGCTGCTGACCTACAGCCTCACGCCAGTGAGCCACACCCAGGGCCATATTCTCGGCGCGGTCATGGTGTTGCATGACGTTACCGAGCAGCGTGCCTTCGAACGGGTGCGCAGCGAATTCGTGCTGCGCGCCTCCCATGAATTGCGCACACCGGTCACCGGCATGCACATGGCGTTCGGCCTGTTTCGCGAACGCGCGCACTTCCCGCAGGATTCCCGTGAAGCCGATCTGCTGGACACGGTGAACGAAGAAATGCAGCGCCTGATGCAGCTGATCAACGACCTGCTGAACTTCTCCCGTTACCAGAACGGTCTGCAGAAGCTGGTGCTGGCGCCTTGCTCCATCGAGGATCTGCTGGAGCAGGCGCAGCTTCGCTTTGCCAGAGGTGCCGAAGAGAAGGGCATTGAGCTGTTGATTGAGGTGCAGGGGCCGTTGCCACGCTTGCAGGCCGATCAACCACAGTTGGACCGGGTGCTCGATAATCTGATCGACAACGCGCTGCGCCATACCGCTGCCGGCGGGCTGATCCGCTTGCAGGCGCGGCGCCATGGCGATCGGGTGATCATCAGTGTCGAGGACAACGGCGAAGGCATTGCCTATGGGCAACAGGGGCGGATCTTCGAGCCTTTCGTCCAGGTGGGCCGTAAAAAAGGCGGAGCCGGGCTCGGCCTGGCGTTGTGCAAGGAAATTGTGCAATTGCACGGCGGACGGATGGGCGTTTATTCGCGGCCGGGGCAGGGCACCCAGTTCTACATGGCACTGTCGGTGTAGGCTTCAGGCCTCGTCATCCAGGCGCCGGTTGGTCAGCCGGCGCCCGCGGGTAATCAGTTCGATGAACTGCACGGCGCTCAGCGCGTGGGCGAACAACCAGCCTTGGCCGAACTTCACACCTTCACTGCTCAGTAACGCTGCCTGGGCTTCATGCTCAATGCCTTCGGCAATCACCTTCAGGTGCAGGGATTGCGCCATGTGGATGATGTGCGGGGCTACGCCACTGCTTGCGGCGTCATGGCCCAGCGCATCGATGAAAGCCTTGTCGATCTTCAGGCAATCCACCGGCAGGGTTTGCAAGTAAGCCAGGCTGCAATAGCCGGTGCCGAAATCATCGATCAGCACTTGATGTCCGACATCGCGCAAGGCTTGCAGGTTCTCCCGGGCGACCACTACATCGATCAAACCCCGTTCGGTCACTTCAAAGGCAATCTGCTTGGCTGCCACTCGATGCAACGTCAGCAGGCGCTCCATCACCTGGCCGATGCGCGGAACCATCACATCGCACGCCGCCAGGTTGACGGAGATGTACAGCTGCGGATTGGCCCGAAGCAGTTGCCCAAGTTGTTCAAGCAGGCGTTGCAGGACGAAGTCGGTCATCTGGCGGATCTGCCCGGTGTTCTCTGCCATCGGGATGAACAGGTCGGGGCTGGTCAGCGTGCCATCGGGTCGTCGCCAGCGCAGCAAGGCTTCGGCGCCAACGCAGTTGCGGCTGTCGAGATCGAAGATCGGTTGATACAACACCTGCAATTCGCCCCGGCGTATGGCCCCGGTCAACTCAGCATCCAGCGATTGGCGTTGGCGCACCAGCAGGAACACCAGGAAACCCACGCAGGCTGACAGCAACAGACACACAGGGAGCAGCCACCACCATACGGGCGGAATGTGCGTGCCGGTGCGCGGGCTGATCAGGACCAATTGGTATTCCGGGTTGTCGGTGGGCATTCGGTAAATCAGGCGGGTGTGCGTGACGAGCAAGGCATCGCGGGTCTTTGGTGGCCAGGACTCCGTCGGTGGCCACACCTGGGAAACACCGAGCACTGGTATCGCCCGCGTGCCATGGTCAAGGATCACCAACAGGCTGCTGCCCGGTGACAGGTCGACCATGTCGGTCAAATGGCCGCGAGAAGTGGCCACACGGAAGTTGCCGCGGCCGAGCATCAGCGCGGCGCGGTTTTCATCGGGTTCGGTGGTGGTGTTGAGCCAGTAGCTGTAGGTTGGTCCTTTGATGTCCGGTGCCCGCACCAGCGACAAACCTTCCTGGCGTGGGCGGTTGGAGCAGATACGCGAGGCGTCCATATAGGCCGCTTCGTATACGAACCGATAGTTGAAGCTCACTTGCTGCAACGTCGCGATCATTTCGTCATCGCAACTTCGCAGCGGTTGGGCTTCCAGGTCGTCGAGGCTTTCGCGTAGTTGCCCAAACAATTGTTCCAGGCGAGCGAGAAAACGTTCGCCCTGGGCGTTCATTTCCCGGCTTTCTTCTTGCTCGAGCTGGTGGATGGCGATGAAGTAACTGCCCGCCATCATCATCGTTGCGCTCAGGACAGCAGCCAGCATCGCCAGAAACCACGGGCGATAGAACCAACTACGAAATGTCTCTCGAGCAGCAGGCATTGTGGAATATCCGAAGAATTACCAATGAGTTATAGCTGCTGATGAAAAAAACGCGCTGACCGTCGGGCGGCCGTCATTATTTTGTCTGATTCAATACCTGTAGCAGCGCAGCAGTTTGTGCGTCCGGCGTGCCATCGAAACGGGACGGGCGGAAATGCATTTGAAAGGCTGCAATGACATGCCGTGTGGCGACGTCCAGTTCGCCAGTCTGTGGTGTTTCGTACCCCGCGCGTGCCAGCTGCGCCTGATACCAGGAGATGCTCGGTAGCTGCGTCTCGAATTGCATTTGCTGCCGGGCGACCGCCTGTTCGTTTGGCCAAATGCCAATGCCTTCGGCGGCCAGGCGTTTCCAGGGGAATAGCGGGCCGGGATCGAGTTTACGCAACGGCGCGATATCGCTATGGCCGACAATGCTGCGAGGGCTGATTTTGTAGCGCTGGCTGATGTCTTTGAGCAAGACGATCAACGACTGGACCTGCGCTTCTGTGTAGGGATACCAGAGGCGTCCGGTCGGAGTGTCCTTGAAACCCGGGTTGACGATTTCGATACCAAGGGAACTGGAGTTCATCCAGGTGCGGCCTTGCCATTGGCTTTCCCCGGCATGCCAGGCCCGCAGGTTTTCATCCATCAGTTTATAAATGGTCGCGTTTTTGTCGTCGCCGATCAGGTAGTGGGCGCTGACTTCGCCGTGGGTCAGTAATTGCACCGATCGCTCCATTGATGTGGAGGTGTAGTGCAGCACCACAAACTGAATGCGACTGTCGTGGTTGGCAGATGGATAACGGGTGTCGTAGCGGGGGCCACTGGCGCAGCCAGCCAGCACAACGAGCGATACGATAAGGGCAAGATATTTCATGGCGAAAGCACGCAAGACAGTAATGCAACAGTGTAACGTACTGCCTTGCATGCCGCGGGCAATCGCGACCATTTAAACAAAATGGAACAATTGGCCTTCAGCCCAGCTCCACCCGGTTGCGTCCGGCATTTTTTGCCCGATACAACGCCTGATCGGCTCTTTTGAGCACCAGATCGCTGTGTTCGCCGGGCTTGAAGGCGGCAAGCCCCATGGAAATCGTGATCGTGACCCGCTCGCCCTTGAAGTGGAACGGGCAAGCCTCGATCGATGCTCGCAGGTGTTCCAGCAGTTTCAGGCCGGCCGCCGGGACTGTCGACGGTAATAACAGAACAAACTCTTCTCCGCCAAAGCGGGCAATGAAGTCTGTCCCGCGCAGTCGCTTGCGCAGCACCGTGGCGATGATTTTCAGCACTTTGTCCCCCGCCAGGTGACCGTAGTTATCGTTGATGCGTTTGAAATGATCGAGATCGAGCATCGCCAGCATCAGCGTATTGCCATGTTGCTGCCATTGGCCGATCTCGTGATCCAGGCGTTCGCTCCAGGCGGCGCGGTTGGGCAGGCCGGTGAGCGGGTCGATCAAGGCTTTCTGGCGCTGCTCTTCGAGGTGTTCGCGAAAACCTGAAGCTTCCTGCTCCATATGTGCCACCCGTTCGGCCAGGCTTTGCAGGCGAGCGGCCACTTCCTGCTCGCGTTCGTCGCGTTGCTTGCGATGCTCGTCCATGGTGCCGAGCAAGCCTTCGAGATGGTTTTCCAGAACGTGCTTCAGACCTTCCAGGTCTGCAGCTTCGTGCATGCTGGTTTGCAGGCCGCCGACCTGTTCGCGAATTTGCGTGTCCAGCGCATGCGCGGCCGTGCGGCTGTCGGCGTGATCGGCGCTGGCAGCTTGCAGGTTGCTCTGGAACGACTCGAGACGCTCGTTGAGGCGTTGCAGATAGGCTTCGAATTCATGCTGGCCGCTGTCCGAAATCGCTAGCATCAAGGTTGCCAGATCGTCGAGGATCGGTAGCAATTCGTACCAGTTCAGACCATTTTTCAAGCGATCACGCATCGACTCTGCTTGAGGCCGATGGCGTTCAGGTAACGTGAGATCGTCAAGCAAGCCGAGCAGGGTTTGCTCAATGTGTTTGGCCACCGAGCTGTAGGACGGCTCGGGAGAGTCCGGCAGCGCGTAAAACATATCGTGCCCGACCTGCCCGGAATCGCCTGTTGCCGCGCTTGGAGGCAACAACGCCGCCTCGGGTAAGGGAGCGGGGGTAAGTTCGTCCGGATTGGTTTGCAGCTCATTCCCGCTAGCGGGCTCGACCATACCAGTAGGGGGTTGTTCAACGTACACGGCGCGATCAGCTTCGGGGGCATCGTGCGGTTCATTGAAGGATGGAACGAGCGGTGCGGCGACGTCGGGCTCTATCGCCACTGCAGGGGTCGGGCGTGGCGGGTGGGCGACGACTGTGGAGGCGTTGGCCGGCGGTTCCACAGGCATTGGTTCGGCCGTGAACAGGATTTCGCTGGTTGTTTCAGCCGTTGTGGCAACCGCAGGTACCGCCACGGTCACGGCCAGAGGCGCACTGGCGGCTGGGTCGGCTGTGGCCGTGACTTGTAGATCATCTGAGTCGCGGTGACCGAACAACCGCTGCAGCAGGCCTGGACGTTCGGGTTCTGGCAGGCTTTCCAGCTGACTCAGGGCCTTGCCTTGCAGACCGCTCAGTTCACTGAGCAGCAGTGGAATTTCGCGAGCCTGACTGACCCGGCTGTCCAGTTGCTTGGCAAAATTCTTGAGTGGGCGACTGACTTCTCGAGGCAGCGGTAATGTTTGCAGTTGAGTGACCAGCGCGTTCAACGCGGCGCTGGTCTGGTTGACCCGGGTTTCCCGGCGCTGTTCGGAGTCGAGTACGGCTTTTTCCAGTCGCGGGAGCAGGGCGGCCAGACCGGCGTCCATGTCGTCGGTGCGCACCACCTCGCGCATTTCCTTCATGCACTGGTCAACGGCGCGATCGGTGCCTTCTGCGGCCAGGGTGCTGCGCACCAGCCCGCGACGCAACAAATCGAGCCGGGCGTCCCAGCGGCGTTCGAGCTTTTCCTGGTGTTCGATGCTTTTGAGGTACTTCTCTTTCCAGCGCTGTGTTTCGTCGCTCATTCAGGGGTTCCGCGAAGGGCAGGACTCAACGCGGGCAATGCATCAGCCGTGAGCGAACCCGGCAGACGAATCTCTACCGCGACCGGCAGGTGATCGGAAATGGGTTGGGCCAGCACCTCGACCTTTTCGAGGGTCAGGGACGGGCTCAGCAGAATATGGTCCAGGCAGCGCTGCGGACGCCAGCTGGGGAATGTCGCTTCGAGTTGAGGGGCGAGCAGGCCAAGGTCGCGCAACGGCGAGTGTTGCAGCAGGTCGCTGGCATGGGTGTTCATGTCACCCATCAGCACCTGATGTTTGTAACCGCCGATCAATTCGCGGATGTAGGCCAGTTGCATGCTTCGGGCGCGTGCACCCAATGCCAGGTGCATCATGACCACCACCAGCGCTTCCGGTCCTTCGCCGAAACGCACCAGAATCGCTCCGCGACCCTTGGGCCCCGGCAGCGGATGATCCTCGATCGCCCACGGGCGCAGGCGGCTGAGCACGCCATTGCTGTGCTGGCCGAGGCGTCCGAGATTGCGATTGAGTTGTTGATACCAGTAGGGGAAGGCGCCGAGCTGGGCCAGGTGTTCGACTTGATTGACGTAGCCTGAGCGCAGGCTGCCGCCGTCGGCTTCCTGCAAGGCGACCAGATCGAAGTCGCCCAGCAGATTGCCGATTTTTTGCAGGTTATCGGCCCGCCCGGTATGGGGCAGCAAATGCTGCCAGCCACGGGTCAGGTAATGCCGATAGCGCTCGGTACTGATGCCGACCTGAATATTGAAACTGAGCAAGCGCAGACGACTGTCTGCGGGCAGGCCCGTGGATTCCAGATGATGTTCGTTGACCCGCGGATCATGCAGGCCAACGACGCGTTCAGTACCCCAGCGGCGCATGGCAGGTACTGCCCTTAGTTGGCGGCAGCCTTGGTAGCCGCTCGCTCTTTGTCGATCAGTTTGTCGGCCAGTTGCAGCGCTTGTTCGGCACCGCCGGCGGAGCCCACATCGAAGCGGTACTTGCCGTTCACGACCAGGGTTGGAACGCCGGTGATTTCATACTTCTTGGCCAATTCACGGGCTTGAACAACCTGACCCTTGATCGCGAAGGAGTCGAAGGTGGCCAGGAATTTTTCCTTGTCTACGCCTTGCGTAGCCAGGAAGTCGGCCATGTCATTCTTGTCGGTCAGCTTCATTTTCTTGTTCTGGATTGCGTCGAACACCGCGGCATGGACCTTATGCTCGACACCCATGGATTCGAGGGTCAGGAACATCTGGCCATGAGCGTCCCAAGGACCGCCGAACATCGCTGGAATACGCTTGAAGTTCACGTCCGATGGCAGTTTTTCAGCCCATGGATTGATGGTCGGTTCAAAGTGATAGCAGTGAGGGCAGCCATACCAGAACAGTTCCACCACTTCGATTTTGCCAGGCACGGCTACCGGAACCGGATTGCTCAGTTCTACGTAAGGGGCGGCTGGGGCTTCGGCGGCCTGGGCAGTCATGCCGAACAGGCTGGCAGCGGCAAAAACGGCGCTGATAATCAGATTACGCATGCTTTACTCCTGGACAAATTTTATCGCCTCGCGCGACCTGTTTTTCAGACAGATCCTGGCGGGCCTGAGTTCTGTAGTGTAACGGCAGCGGCCACAAAAAAGGGCGGCCAAAGCCACCCTTTTTATACTTGCTGCGACGGATTAATCGAGCGTTAACGTTGCAAGAGACGTACGCCTTGCGCAACGCTCGATTCGCCGGCCTTAGTGCAGGCCCTGAATGTAGCTGGACACTGCGGCGATGTCTTCGTCGCTCAGCTTTTTGGCAATGCTTTGCATTGGTTTGGTGTCGCCATCGTTGGTGCGTCCACCGTCTTCCTTGCGGAAATCGGTCAATTGCTTGGCGATGTATTGAGCGTGCTGACCACCCAGGTGCGGGAAGCCGGCGGCTGCGTTGCCTGCGCCATTTGGCGAATGGCACCCGGTGCAGGATGGCAGGCCCTTGGCCAGATCGCCGCCGCGGAACAGATTCTCACCGCGCTTGACCAGTTTTTCATCGGCGGCGCCCACGCTGCCTTTCTGGCTGGCGAAGTAGGCGGCCATGTCGGCCAGGTCCTGATCGCTCATGTTGGTCAGCAGGCCGGTCATTTCCAGAACAGTGCGCTTGCCCGACTTGATGTCGTGCAACTGCTTGGTCAGGTAGCGCTCACCCTGGCCCGCCAGTTTCGGAAAGTTCGGCGCCATGCTGTTGCCATCCGGGCCATGGCAGGCCCCGCATACAGCGGCTTTTGCCTGGCCGGCTTTTGCATCGCCCGGCTGTACTGCCTCACCTGCAGCATTGGCCATGCCGGAGATGCCCACGGTCAACAGCAGACTCACGATCAATTTCTTCATCAGCTAATCCAACTACGGCTAAGGGTTAAGAGTTATGGACCGGGTTTACTCGCTCATCCACTGGATGATGGCTTGGTAATCCTCGGCACTGCAGTCCATGCACAAACCACGCGGCGGCATCGCCTTGAAACCCTGGGTCACGTGTTGCACCAGCGTCTCCATACCTTTCGCCAACCTCGGCGTCCAAGCTTCCTGATCGCCCTTGCGGGGCGCCATGGGTAGTTGGCCGGAATGACAGGCACCACAAACACGGTTGTACACAGCTTCCGGATCCTGTGTAGCCTGAGCGCTGTAAAGCGGTATCAGGACACCGGCAGCTAGCAGCCATTTCGTCATAAAACGACCTTTTCAGGGTTGAGAGCGTTCTGCGTTCTAATGCGCAATCAAGGTCTATCGCTCCCGTGAACTTCATCCTGCGTTGGGACAAAGCGCACACAAAATCTGCGGCATTATATACTGGCGTCACTGAAACGGAAGCGACACTGCTTGCCGCACCCATTCCTGGCGCCGCCCACATCGGAAATCCCATGCAACTCAAGAATCCCATCCTCGGTCTGTGCCAACAGTCCACCTTCATGCTCAGCGCCGCCAAAGTCGACCAATGTCCGGATGACGAGGGCTTCGAAGTCGCCTTCGCCGGGCGTTCCAACGCCGGCAAGTCGAGTGCTCTCAACACCCTGACCCACGCCAGCCTGGCGCGTACCTCGAAAACTCCGGGGCGCACACAGCTGTTGAACTTCTTCAAGCTAGACGATGAACGCCGTCTGGTCGACCTGCCGGGCTACGGTTATGCAAAAGTACCGATCCCGCTCAAGCAACATTGGCAGCGTCACCTGGAAGCCTATCTGGGCGGTCGCGAGAGTTTGAAAGGTTTGATTCTGATGATGGACATCCGTCATCCAATGACCGATTTCGACCTGCTCATGCTCGACTGGGCCGTAGCCGCTGGCATGCCGATGCACATTTTGCTGACCAAAGCCGACAAGCTGACCTACGGCGCCGCCAAGAACACACTGCTGAAAGTGCAGTCGGAAATCCGCAAGGGCTGGGGTGATCTGGTGACTATTCAGCTGTTTTCGGCGCCAAAACGCCTGGGTCTGGAAGAGGCCTACACGGTATTGGCAGGCTGGATGGAGCTGGCTGACAAGGGTGCCGAGGCCGAGGCCCAGTAAGCGTCGAAAACTGCCTGTGGCGCGCTCAGGCAGTTTTCTACGGGCAAAAAAAACCCCGGACTTCTATGGGGAGGGGGAAGTTCCGGGGTTCAAGTTCTAGACCGCTAGGGCGGGGTCCAGATATCTGCCAACACTTAACACAACATAGGAGCATCGAAGGGCTTCACCAGCCATTCAGTAACTCTGAGTGGCATTTCTCCAGATTAGTTCAGATTTTTTTCAAATGCTTTGGAATAACCCCGAGCATTTTCCGGACTAAGCGCTCTTCGAACCGCCCACCGCGGCACTATGCCGCAGCAGGCGTGGCTCTTTTTTCATTGGCTCAGTGCGCCTCATCCCAGTTATTGCCTACGCCGACTTCCACCAGCAGTGGAACATTGAGCTGCGCGGCACCACTCATGTGCTTACGAATGTCAGAGCTGACCTGATCGACCAGGTCTTCACGTACTTCAAGAACCAATTCATCGTGCACTTGCAGAATGACTTTGGCGTCGAGGCCGGACGAAGCCAGCCATTCGTCCACGGCCACCATGGCTTTCTTGATGATGTCCGCCGCCGTACCTTGCATCGGTGCGTTGATTGCCGTGCGTTCGGCGGCGGCGCGTTCCTGTGGTTTATTGGAGTTGATCTCGGGCAGGTACAAGCGTCGTCCGAAGAACGTCTCCACATAACCTTGCTCCGCCGCCTGAGCACGGGTGCGGTCCATGTATTGGCGAACACCCGGGTAACGGGCGAAGTACGTATCGATGTACGCCTTGGCAGTCTTGGTATCGACGCCAATGTCTTTACCGAGTTTCTGCGCACCCATGCCGTAGATCAGGCCAAAGTTGATCGCCTTGGCGCTGCGACGCTGATCGGAAGTCACGTCAGCAAGCTCGACCTTGAAAACTTCGGCGGCAGTGGCGGTGTGTACGTCCAGATTGTGGCGGAAAGCGTTCATCAAGCCTTCGTCGCCCGAGAGGTGGGCCATGATCCGCAATTCGATCTGCGAATAGTCCGCCGCCAGCAATTTGTAGCCGGTCGGCGCCACGAACGCCTGGCGGATGCGCCGTCCTTCAGCGGTGCGCACCGGGATGTTCTGCAGGTTCGGATCGCTGGAAGACAAGCGCCCTGTAGACGCCACCGCCTGATGATACGAGGTGTGAATCCGCCCGGTACGAGGGTTGATCTGCTCCGGCAGGCGGTCGGTGTAGGTGCTTTTCAGCTTGCTCATGGAACGGTATTCCATCAGCACTTTAGGCAACCGGTAATCGTCCTCGGCCAGTTTCGCCAGCACTTCTTCAGCGGTGGACGGCTGACCCTTGGCGGTTTTCTTCAGCACCGGCAGGCCGAGTTTTTCGTAGAGAATCACCCCCAGCTGCTTGGGCGAACCCAGGTTGAATTCTTCGCCGGCAATCTCAAAGGCTTCGCGCTCCAGCGCGACCATCTTGTCGCCCAGTTCGATGCTCTGTACGCCGAGCAGCGCAGCGTCGACGAACGCGCCTTGGCGTTCGATGCGCGCCAGCACCGGTACCAGCGGGATTTCGATGTCGGTCAGCACGCTGGCCAGGCTCGGGATCGCCGTGAGCTTCTCGAACAGCGCCTGATGCAGGCGCAACGTGATGTCGGCGTCTTCGGCGGCATACGGGCCGGCCTGTTCCAGAGCGATCTGGTCGAACGTCAGTTGTTTCGCGCCTTTGCCGGCAATGTCCTGGAAGCTCACGGTGGTGTGATCCAGGTACTTCAGGGCCAGGCTGTCCATGTCATGGCGGGTGGCCGTGGAATTGAGCACGTAGGACTCGAGCATGGTATCGAAGGCAATGCCGCGCACGGTGATGCCATTGGCCTGATCGCCGCCGATGGCGCAATTGGCCAGGAGGTTCATGTCGAACTTGGCGTGCTGGCCGACCTTGAGTTTGTTCGGGTCTTCCAGAATCGGCTTGAGCGCACGCAGGACGGTATCGCGATCCAGTTGCTCGGGCACGCCGATGTAGGAGTGGGTCAGCGGGATGTAAGCCGCTTCGTTAGGCTGTACCGCGAACGACAGGCCAACCAGTTGCGCCTGTTGCGCATCGATACCGGTGGTTTCGGTGTCGAACGCGAACAATTTGGCATTGTTCAGTTTCTCCAGCCAGACATCGAAACGCGCCTGATCAAGGATGGTTTCATAAGCGGCTTCGGCGACGGGGGCCGGTGCTTCGACTTCGGGTGCGCTGAACAGATCAGCGACTGGCGCAGGTTCGGCGGCACTACTCAGTTCGAGTCGTTTGGCGTCGCGATCGAGGTCATTCAACCAGCTTTTGAATTCCAGCAGGGTATACAGCTCGTAGAGTTTGTCTGGATCCTCTGCGCCCATTTTCAGGTCATCAAGGCCGATGTCCAGCGGCACGTCGACCTTGATGGTCGCCAGTTGATAGGACAGGAATGCCATCTCCTTGTGCTCTTCGAGCTTGGCCGGCAGGGTCTTGGCACCGCGAATCGGCAGGGTCGGCACGATGTCGAGCTGCGCGTAGAGCTCGGTCAGGCCACCGTTGACGCCGACCAGCAGGCCGGAAGCGGTCTTCGGACCGATGCCCGGAACGCCCGGAATGTTGTCGGACGAATCGCCCATGAGCGCCAGGTAATCGATGATCTGCTCGGGAGCGACGCCGAATTTCTCCTTCACGCCCTCCACGTCCATGCTGCTACCGGTCATGGTATTGACCAAGGTAATGTGGCCGTCGACCAGTTGCGCCATGTCCTTGTCGCCGGTGGAAATGATCACCGGGCGATCTGCCGCGGCGCTGCTGCGGGCCAGCGTGCCGATCACGTCATCGGCCTCGACGCCTTCGACGCACAACAGCGGGAAGCCCAGGGCAATCACGCTCTGGTGTAGCGGCTCGATCTGTACGCGCATGTCATCGGGCATGCTCGGGCGGTTGGCCTTGTACTCGGCGTACATGTCATCGCGAAAAGTCCCACCCTTGGCGTCGAACACCACGGCGAACGGACTGTCCGGGTACTGCTTGCGCAGGCTCTTGAGCATGTTCAACACGCCCTTGACCGCACCGGTCGGCAGGCCTTTGGACGTGGTCAGCGGTGGCAGCGCGTGAAAGGCGCGGTACAGGTAAGAAGAACCGTCCACCAGGACGAGGGGGGCTTGGCTCATGAGCAGGATCAACCTTTTCGGCGGGTCCGGCGCTAGAATAGCGGGACCGTTGACGACAAAGGGACAAGGTTATCATGCGCACACTAAATCGCCTGTTGCTGGCTGGCTTGTTTGCAATCACTCCATTGGCTGTTATGGCGGCGGACGATGCGCCATCGCCGGAACCGGATGTAACCATCCGCACGGAAGGCGACAACACGATCAAGGAATACCGCCAGAATGGCTTCCTGTATGCCATACAGGTCACGCCGAAGGGCGGAAAACCGTACTTTCTGGTGCGCGCCGATGGATCGGACGGTAACTTTATCCGCTCGGATCAGCCCGATATGCTGATTCCGTCGTGGAAGATCTTCGAGTGGAAGTAGTTTCTTAATTTCAATTGGCGCCCACCAGCGCCCGTACTGGCAGCTTAAACATGTCTGTGTTCACCCCCCTGGCTCGGCCTGAGCTGGAAGCTTTTCTCGCCCCTTATGGCCTCGGCCGCCTGCTTGATTTCCAGGGGATTGCCGCCGGTAGCGAAAACACCAATTTTTTTATCAGCCTGGAGCAGGGCGAGTTTGTCCTGACCCTGGTCGAGCGTGGCCCGGTGCAAGAAATGCCGTTCTTCATCGAGCTGCTCGACGTGTTGCACCAAGCCGATCTGCCGGTGCCATACGCCATCCGCACCACGGACGGCGTGGCGTTGCGTGAGCTGGCTGGCAAGCCTGCATTGTTGCAACCGCGCCTGGCCGGCAAGCACATCAAGCAGGCCAACGCGCAGCATTGCGCGCAAGTGGGCGAGTTGCTGGCGCATCTGCACCTGGCCACCCAAGCTGCAAACATGATCAAGCGCAAGACCGATCGTGGCCTGGATTGGATGCTGGAGGAGGGCACGCAATTCCTTTCGCACGTGAATGCCGAGCAAAAGGAACTGTTGCAGCGAGCGCTGGAAGAAATCACCCGGCAGAAAGAGAAAATTCTGGCGTTGCCTCGCGCCAACATCCACGCCGACCTGTTCCGCGACAACGCGATGTTCGAGGGCACGCACCTGACCGGGCTGATCGACTTCTACAACGCGTGTTCGGGGCCGATGCTCTACGACGTGGCGATTGCCTTGAACGACTGGTGTTCCGATGACGATGGTCTGATCGACGGAGCGCGAGCGCGAGCGCTGTTGGGCGCTTACGCCGCACTGCGTCCGTTCACGGCGGCCGAAGCCGAGTTGTGGCCGACCCTGTTGCGGGTGGCGTGCGTGCGGTTCTGGTTGTCGCGCCTGATCGCGGCCGAATCATTCGCCGGGCAGGACGTGTTGATTCACGACCCGATGGAGTTTCAATTGCGCCTGGCACAGCGGCAGACGGTCAATACACCGTTGCCTTTCGCTCTTTAAATTGTGGTGAGGGAGCTTGCTCCCGCTGGGTTGCGAAGCGACCCCTTCTTGGGGCCTGCTGCGCAGTCCAGCGGGAGCAAGCTCCCTCGCCACAGGGTTATTGCATTAATTAAAGCGACTCCAGGCACCCCGCCAAATCATTCCCCAACTTCTCCAGCACTTGCTCATAACCTTGAGCCGTCGCGGGTGTGTAACCGCCCAACGCATCCAGCTCCGCCAATTTCACCGGCAGGCCCGCTACCAGGGTTTCGGCCAGGCGCGGGCGCAGCGGCGGCTCGCTGAAGACGCAGGTCTTGCCGACTTCCTGCAACCGCGCACGCATCGCCGCTACGTGCTGGGCGCCGGGCTGTACTTCCGCGGCAACGCTGAATACGCCCGCGTGCTTAAGACCGTAGGCGTCTTCGAAGTAGTCAAAAGCCTCGTGAAACACGAAGTAAGGTTTGCCTTCAATGCCTGCCAGGCGTTTCTTCAGCCGCACGTCGAGCGCATCCAGACGCTCATCGAACGCCTTGAGGTTGCTCTGATAGCGCGCAGCATTGGCAGGGTCGGCGGCACTCAGGTCAGCCGCCATTTTGGTGGCGATGACTCGGGCATTGATCGGCGACAGCCACAAGTGCGCGTCGAGGCTGCCCGGGCGATGATCATGATCATGTTCGTCGGCTTCTTCGGCGTTTGAGTGGTTATCTTCGGCGAAATGGCGGAGCTTCATCCCTGGCAAAACCTGAACGGAAACGCTAGGCAAAGTACGACCATTGAGTACTCGCGGCAGGAAACCTTCCATGTCCGGACCGATCCAGTACAGCAGATCGACCGACTGCACCTTCCGTACGTCGGAAGGGCGCAAGGCATAGTTATGCGGCGAGGCGCCTGGCGGCAGCAGCACTTCCGGAATCGCCACGCCGTCCTGCACGGCAGCGGCGATCAGTTGCAGCGGCTTGATGCTGGTGAGGACTTTAACCTCGGCTTGTGCTGAACCCATCAGCAGAAAACTGGCGATAAATGCGACAAAGATAGAAAAAATTCGGGACACGATGACCACTCAAAGAGGCGAGAACGGGTAACATAATAACGTCTCTCACAAACCTCGTCGCCGCTCATGCCTAAAACACCGATTGCCAGCCGTCCCCACGACCACTCTCATTGCGTGCATAGCGCTCTGTCTGAGGCCGATGCTTTGTGCGCACGTCAGGGCCTGCGCCTGACCGCGTTGCGGCGGCGGGTGCTGGAGCTGGTTTGGCAAAGCCACAAGCCATTGGGTGCCTATGACATTCTCGCGGTGCTCAGCGAACAAGATGGCCGCCGTGCCGCGCCGCCAACCGTGTACCGCGCACTGGATTTCCTGCTGGAAAACGGCCTCGTTCACCGCATCTCATCCCTCAACGCCTTCATCGGTTGCAATCATCCGGAGCACGCGCATCAGGGTCAGTTCCTGATCTGCCGTGAGTGCCACGCTGCCATTGAGCTCGAACAGAAATCCATCAGCGACGCGATTATCGCCAGCGCCGAGGATGTCGGGTTCGTCGTTGAGGGCCAGACTGTCGAAGTGATCGGTCTCTGTTCGGGTTGCCAGGGGGCTTGATGAGCAACGCGCTGATCCGACTCGAACAGGTTGCCGTTACGTTTGCCGGGCAACCGGTGCTGGACAATATCGAGCTGAGCGTCGAGCCAGGCCAGATCGTCACCCTGATCGGTCCCAACGGCGCGGGCAAGACCACGCTGGTGCGTGCCGTGCTTGGCTTGTTGAAACCCGACAGCGGCAGCGTCTGGCGCAAGCCGAAACTGCGGGTGGGCTACATGCCGCAAAAACTCCATGTCGATCCGACCCTGCCGCTTTCCGTGCTGCGCTTCTTGCGCCTGGTGCCGGGTGTGGACCGCGCGATGGCCCTGGCCGCGCTCAAGGAAGTCGGCGCCGAACAGGTGATCGACAGCCCGGTGCAAAGTGTTTCCGGCGGTGAAATGCAGCGTGTCTTGCTGGCTCGCGCGCTGTTGCGTGAGCCGCAACTGTTGGTGCTCGACGAGCCGGTGCAAGGCGTCGACGTCGCTGGCCAGGCCGAGCTCTACAGCCTGATCACCCGTCTGCGTGACCGGCACGGCTGCGGTGTATTGATGGTTTCCCACGATCTGCATCTGGTCATGAGCACTACCGATCAGGTGGTGTGCCTCAATCGCCACGTCTGCTGCTCCGGCCACCCTGAACAGGTCAGTGGCGATCCGGCATTCGTCGAGCTTTTCGGCAAAAACGCACAGAGTCTGGCGATTTATCACCACCATCACGACCACGCCCACGATCTGCACGGTTCGGTCGTCAAGGCGCCCGGGTCGGGCCATAACCATGTTCACGGAGATAGCTGCAAGCATGGCTGATTTTCTGCTCTACGCCCTGCTTGCAGGTTTGGCTCTGGCTGTGGTCGCGGGTCCGTTGGGCTCCTTCGTGGTCTGGCGGCGCATGGCCTATTTCGGTGACACCTTGTCACACGCGGCGTTGCTGGGCGTTGCGCTGGGTTTCCTGCTGGATGTCAGCCCGACTGTCGCCGTGACCGTAGGCTGCTTGCTGTTGGCGGTGTTATTGGTGACCTTGCAACAGCGCCAGCCGCTGGCGTCCGACACACTTTTGGGAATTCTCGCACCGAGCACCCTCTCTTTGGGATTGGTGGTACTAAGCTTCATGCACGAAGTGCGGATCGACCTGATGGCCTATCTGTTCGGCGACTTGCTGGCGATCAGCCCGACCGATCTGGCCTGGATTCTCGGTGGCAGCGCGGCGGTGCTGGCTTTGCTGGTTACCTTGTGGCGGCCATTGCTGGCGATTACGGTGCATGAGGAGCTGGCAAGGGTCGAAGGTTTGCCCGTGGCAGGTTTACGCATGGCGCTGATGTTGCTGATCGCCGTGGTGATTGCCGTGGCGATGAAAATCGTCGGCGTATTGCTGATTACTTCGTTGCTGATCATTCCGGCGGCTGCGGCACAACGTCACGCCCGCTCTCCGGAACAGATGGCACTGGGCGCGAGCCTGTTGGGCATACTCGCCGTGTGTGGCGGGCTGGCGCTGTCCTGGTTCAAGGACACCCCGGCCGGTCCGTCGATTGTTGTGACGGCCGCCGCACTGTTTCTGCTGAGTTTTGTTCTGCCCCGTCGAGGGGTGTAGACTTGCTCGTTTTTTGCGCAAATAGAGAGTCGCAGGAATGAAGTCGTTCGCCGCCCGTTATCTGCTCCTTGTCGCATTTTCCTTGCTGCTGGGCGCCTGCCAAAGCACGCCACCGACGGCCACCGAGGTCCCGGATGCGCGGGCCACGGCCATTGCACAGCTTGAGCAAAGCCTGGCCAGCAGTGAGCTGGCCACGGCCGAAGGTCAATTGGCAGCCTTGCAGGCCGAGTCGCCCAATGATCAATCCCTTGAGCAATACCAACGGCAACTGGCCGAAGCCTACTTGCTACGTAGCCAGATCGTGCTGCAAAAGGGTGACGTAAATGCGGCCGCTACGGCCCTGGCCCGTGCCCGTGCATTGATGCCCAAGGCGCCAGCATTGACCGGTGGCGTCAACGGCCCTATCGCTGAGGCCCGCAAAGCGGAACTGGAAAAAGCCGAAGCAGCACTCAAAGCCGCGGAAGCCATGCCCAAAGCCAAAGTCATCGACCCAACGGCCGAAAGCACGACGGTAGCGCTAAACATCAACGATATGGGCAAACTGCGTCGTCAACTGGACGCCATCGCCGCCGATGTTGTGAATTACCAGTGCGATGTGAGTATTCAGGCGCCGCGTACCGATGATTACCCGTGGTTGGCAAACCTGCTGACCAAACGCGTGAAAAAGCTCGACCCGCAATTCGACCTGAAGCTGGAGCGGCAGATTCTGCGCAGCGTACCGGCGCAAATGGTCCTTAGCCCTCGTAAATCTTGAAAAGCTCGCGGGCAAGCCTAGCTCCTACAATGTTTCAATGAACCCTGTAGGAGCGTAATGCTGTTCACTTGAGAGAACATTACATCCTGTGGCGAGGGAGCTTGTCGGATCGCCGCACCGTCCCGCCGGGGTGCGAAGCGGCCCAAAAAGGGTCTGCTGCGCAGCCCAGCGGGACGGTGCGGCGATCCGACAAGCTCCCTCGCCACGGGAATAGGTTCGTCCTTAAGTGAACAGCATTACCGTATGTACCCGCGAAGGCGCGCGCTCAAACGAAACAGAACCTCAGGCCGGAATCGCCTTGGCCTTGGGCTCCCTGTCCCACACCCGATGCTGACCGATCGCAGCAAAAAACGCCTTGAACAGTTTGGCATCCGCCCCGACGATCAAACCCGCATCAGCCTCCAGCTTCAACACATCCAACAACTGCTTCGCCTCACCGTGCAGCGCAATCGCCTTCAGGTGCTTATAAGCCTCCAGCACGTAATGCAGCGCCACGCCATCGGCACTCAGCGCCTTGATCGACGCCGCGCCACCGGGCACAAACACCGCGTCGAATGCCACTGAAGGCAAACCTTCCATGGATGCATCCACTGGCAACGCCTTGCCGTCAGCGGTTTTTACCGGCGCCGAGGTCGGCCCCAGCAGCTTGGCGTGAGCGCCTTCGGCTTCCAGGGCTTTCTTCATGGCATCAATCGCGGCGCCGTCCACGCCATCGGCTGCAAGGATCGCCACTTTGCGGGTTTTGATATCCCCGGGCAGCAAGTTGGCCTGGCTCAACGCAGGCGAGCGCTCCAGAGAGGTTTTCGGCACCTCCACCGTTCCAGCCGTCGGGGCCGGCAAGCCAAGGTTTTGCGCCACGCGCTTGGCCAGTTCCAGATCGATATTGGCCAGAATCTCATTCACCTCACGGGCACGGATGAATTCCCGCTCGACCTTGCCCAGCTCAAAGCTGTACGCCGCAATGATGTGTTCCTGTTCGTGCTTGCTCATGCTGTGGAAAAACAGGCGTGCCTGGGAAAAATGGTCACTGAATGATTCGCTGCGCTGGCGAATCTTGTTGGCGTCGATGCGTTCCTGATAGCTCTCGAAGCCGCCATCCTGCGCGGCAGGCGGGGTTTCCTTCGGCCAGCCGCCGTCGATGGAATTCGGTTCGTAAGCCGCACGTCCCTTATCGATGGTGGTCCGGTGCAGCGCATCCCGCTGCCCGTTGTGGAACGGTGCTACTGGACGGTTGATCGGGATCTCGTGAAAGTTCGGTCCGCCGAGTCGGCTGATCTGCGTGTCGGTGTAGGAAAACAACCGACCTTGCAGCAATGGATCGTTGGAGAAGTCGATACCCGGGACGATATGCCCCGGGCAAAATGCGACCTGCTCGGTTTCGGCAAAGAAGTTGTCCGGGTTGCGGTTGAGCGTCATTTTGCCCAGCGGTGTGATCGGCACGATTTCTTCGGGAATGATCTTGGTCGGGTCGAGAATGTCGAAGTCGAAGTCGTGCTCGTTTTCTTCTTCTACCACTTGTACCCCCAGCTCCCACTCCGGGTAGTCCCCCATCTCGATGGCTTCCCAGAGATCTCGGCGATGGTAGTCAGTGTCCTTGCCGGCAAGCTTTTGCGCCTCATCCCAAACCAGCGAGCAAGTACCGGCGGTGGGGCGCCAGTGGAATTTGACGAAGCGCGATTTACCTTCGGCGTTGATGAAGCGGAAGGTATGGACACCGAAGCCCTGCATGCTGCGCAGGCTTTTCGGAATCGCCCGATCGGACATCGCCCACATCACCATGTGCGCCGATTCCGGTTGCAGCGAAACGAAGTCCCAGAACGTGTCATGGGCCGAGCCGCCGGTTGGGATTTCATTGTGCGGCTCGGGTTTCACCGCGTGTACGAAATCGGGAAACTTGATGGCGTCCTGGATGAAAAACACCGGCATGTTATTGCCCACCAGGTCGTAGTTGCCTTCGTCGGTGAAGAACTTCACCGCGAAACCTCGTACGTCGCGAACCGTATCGCCTGACCCGCGTGGGCCTTGTACCGTGGAAAAACGCACGAATACCGGGGTCTGCTTGCCGGGATCCTGCAAAAATCCGGCTTTGGTCAGTACGCTATGGTTTTCGTAGGACTGAAAGTAGCCATGGGCGCCGGTGCCGCGAGCGTGAACGATGCGCTCGGGTATGCGCTCATGGTCAAAGTGCGTGATTTTCTCACGCATGATGAAGTCTTCCAGCAGGGAAGGTCCGCGGGCGCCGACCTTCAGGGTGTTCTGATTGTCCGCGACTTTCACGCCTTGATTGGTGCGCAAGGCCTGGCCGGTGGCGTCAGAGCGGAAGTTTTCCAGGCTGTCGAGTTTGGCATTGCTGTTGTTGCGGTCCAGGGTATCAGTCCCGGCCATCGCGCTCTTGGTCGCGGCAGGCTTCTTGGTACTCATCAGGCATATCTCCTCGGGGTATTTTCGAGTTGCCTAAGTAGTGACTGACGGGGTTTTTAGCCGTTCCTTTTATCTGACCTTTGATCGCGTTATTGCCAAATGGCTGGATGAATGCGAAATAAATGCTAAGAACCTCTATACGGACAGGCTAAAATGCGCGCCCGGCTAACCGCTGACCCTTTTCCAACGCGCCCCACAAGGTTCGCTACGTGATCGAGTTTCAAAACGTCCATAAAACCTACCGCGTCGCCGGTAAGGATATCCCCGCCCTGCATCCGACCAGTCTGACGATTGAGAACGGTCAGGTTTTCGGCCTGATCGGCCATTCCGGTGCGGGAAAAAGTACCCTGCTGCGTCTGATCAATCGCCTGGAAAGCGCCAGTGGCGGCAAGATCTTTGTCGACGGCGAAGAAGTCACCGCGCTGGATGCCAATGGCCTGCGCCGTTTCCGACAGCAAGTCGGGATGATTTTCCAGCACTTCAACCTGCTGGCATCCAAGACCGTGGCCGACAACGTCGCCATGCCGCTGACGCTGGCCGGTGAACTGTCGCGTAGCGAAATCGACCGGCGAGTGGCTGAGTTGCTGGCGCGGGTTGGTCTGTCCGACCACGCCAAAAAGTACCCGGCGCAATTGTCTGGCGGCCAGAAGCAGCGTGTCGGCATTGCCCGCGCCCTGGCGACCAAGCCCAAAATCCTGCTGTGCGATGAAGCCACCAGCGCCCTCGACCCGCAGACCACGGCGTCGGTCCTGCAATTGCTGGCCGAGATCAATCGCGAACTGAAACTGACCATCGTCCTGATCACCCATGAGATGGACGTGATCCGCCGGGTCTGCGACCAGGTCGGCGTGATGGACGCAGGCGTGATCGTCGAGCAGGGCTCGGTGGCCGATGTGTTCCTGCATCCCAAGCATCCGACCACCAAGCGCTTCGTACAGGAAGACGAGCACATCGATGAAAGCGAGCAACGTGACGACTTCGCTCACGTGCCGGGCCGCATCGTGCGTCTGACCTTCCAGGGCGAAGCGACCTACGCGCCGCTACTGGGTACCGTCGCCCGCGAAACGGGTGTGGACTACAGCATCCTCGCCGGTCGCATCGACCGCATCAAAGACATCCCTTACGGGCAACTGACCCTGGCCGTGACCGGTGGTGACATGGAAGCGGCCTTCGCCCGCTTCACCGCCGCCGACGTCCACATGGAGGTGCTGCGCTAATGGAAGCCCTGACAAGTTTCTTCGCCAATATCGACTGGTTCGAAATCTGGCTGGCCACCGGCGACACCCTGCTGATGCTCGGCGGTTCGTTGTTGTTCACCGTACTGCTCGGCCTGCCACTGGGCGTGTTGCTGTTCCTCTGCAGCCCGCGTCAGTTGCTCGAAGCCAAAGGCGTGTACGCCCTGTTGTCGCTGGTGGTGAACATCCTGCGTTCGCTGCCGTTCATTATTCTGTTGATCGTCATGATCCCGGTCACGGTGCTGATCACCGGCACCTCGCTCGGGGTTGCCGGCGCGATCCCGCCGCTGGTGGTGGGCGCCACGCCGTTCTTCGCGCGACTGGTGGAAACCGCCCTGCGTGAAGTGGATCGCGGCATCATCGAAGCAACCCAGGCCATGGGCGCGACCACGCGGCAGATCATCACCAACGCCTTGCTGCCGGAAGCCCGCCCGGGCATCTACGCCGCGATTACGGTGACAGCCATTACACTGGTGTCCTACACGGCCATGGCCGGTGTAGTCGGTGCCGGTGGTTTGGGCGACTTGGCGATCCGCTTCGGTTACCAGCGTTTCCAGACTGACGTGATGGTCGTCACCGTGGTGTTGCTGCTGGTACTGGTGCAAATACTGCAAACCGTCGGCGACAAACTGGTCGTCCACTTTTCCCGTAAGTAAGACATGAGCCGGCCATTCGCTGGCAGGCGCCAAACGGGCGCCTCACATGGAGTTAGCTGAATGAAAAAACTACTCGTCGCCTTCGCTGCCGTTGCCGCGTTTTCCGCCCACGCTGCTGACACCCTGACGGTCGCCGCAACGCCAGTCCCGCACGCGGAAATCCTCGAATTCGTTAAACCGGCTCTGGCCAAAGAAGGCGTCGACCTCAAGGTCAAAGTCTTCACCGACTACATCCAGCCAAACGTACAGGTTGCGGAAAAACGCCTGGACGCCAACTTCTTCCAGCACCAGCCGTACCTCGATGAATTCAACAAGGCCAAGGGCACCCACCTGGTGTCGGTCGCCGGCGTGCACCTGGAGCCGCTGGGCGTTTACTCCAGCAAGTACAAAACACTGGAAGAGCTGCCAAGCACCGCCACCGTCGTTATCCCGAACGACGCCACCAACGGCGGCCGTGCGCTGTTGCTGCTGGCCAAGGCTGGCGTGATCCAGTTGAAGGATGCGAACAACATCCTGTCGACCGTCAAGGACATCACCGCCAACCCGAAGAACCTCAAGTTCCGTGAACTGGAAGCCGCCACCATCCCGCGCGTGCTGACCCAGGTCGACCTGGCCCTGATCAACACCAACTACGCGCTGGAAGCCAAACTCGACCCGTCCAAAGACGCACTGGTCATCGAAGGCAGCGACTCGCCTTACGTGAACATCCTCGTTGCCCGCCCGGACGACAAGGACAGCGAAGCGATGAAGAAACTGGCGGCTGCACTGCACAGCCCGGAAGTGAAAGCGTTCATCGTTGAGAAGTACAAAGGCGCGGTAGTGCCGGCATTCTGATCTGCGAACGCAACGAAAAAAGGGGACGCCAGCGGCGTCCCCTTTTTTTGCGCTGTGAATGTGCACGCCCGATCGTTCCGATGCTCTGCGTGGGAATGAATCCCGTGACGCTCCGCGTCACAGTTGGACGCAGAGCGTCCATGGCGGCATTCCTACGCAGAGCGTAGGAACGATCAAAACATCCTGTCGACCGTCAAGGACATCACCGCCAACCCGAAGAACCTCAAGTTCCGTGAACTGGAAGCCGCCACCATCCCGCGCGTGCTGACCCAGGTCGACCTGGCCCTGATCAACACCAACTACGCGCTGGAAGCCAAACTCGACCCGTCCAAAGACGCACTGGTCATCGAAGGCAGCGACTCGCCTTACGTGAACATCCTCGTTGCCCGCCCGGACGACAAGGACAGCGAAGCGATGAAGAAACTGGCGGCTGCACTGCACAGCCCGGAAGTGAAAGCGTTCATCGTTGAG
>NZ_RCOE01000300.1:0-4528 GCF_004321495.1 Pseudomonas sp. Sample_10 | reverse complement strand
ACGCAGAGCGTCACAAGAGGCATTCCCACGCGGAGCGTGGGAACGATCATCCAAAGATTGTCTTTCCCGAACTGGACGACCTGTAGCAATAGCCGCGCGCGCAAAGAGGCTATATAGGCAACCTACCGTTTACTGAAGAAACGCAGCCACCCGCCCCGCCGCAGCCGCCAAATGCTGCTCACGGGTAAACCCCGAAGCTTTCAACGGCTTCAGATCGTGATCCCCCGCCACCAGCCAGAACACTTCGATACTGGGTGACAAGGCATACCCTTCGACGGCTTCACGGTTACCCAACGCATCCCGCTCTCCCTGCACGATCAACGTCCGCGTTTTCAGCGCCGCCAAATGCTCGACCCGCGGTTTCTCCGGTTTACCCACCGCGTAGAACGGATAACCCAGGCATACCAGTGCATCGGCAGCCAACTCGTCAGCCAGCAAACTGGCCATACGCCCGCCCATCGACTTGCCACCGACGGCCAGAGTCCCGGTGACATGGCGTCGCACTTCGGCATAGACCTCGCGCCAGCATTCCAGCAATTTCGGCGCCGGGTTGGGTGGACGCCTACCGCCATCGATACGCCGCTGCGCCATGTACGGAAACTCGAAACGCAGCACGTTGACGCCCTGCGCCGCGAGCCGTGCAGCCATGTCGGTCATCCAGTCGCTGTCCATCGGCGCACCGGCGCCGTGGGCGAGAATCAAGGTCGCCGAAGAGGTGCCTGAAGCGACATCCCACAGCCATCCATGATCGCGCACACATTGCGCCCATTGATCCCCGTCAATACCGGCCTTGTGCCCTTTGGTCATGCTTGCCTCGCTTTTAGTCTGCCTATAACTCCGGCCGAAGGGTGCGCTGCGCGCTCACTTCGGCTGAACCGTGGATGGGGAACCATGAACACTTCTATCAGTACCGCCTACAACTACAAGGTGGTCCGCCAATTCGCCATTATGACGGTGGTGTGGGGCATCGTCGGCATGGGGCTCGGGGTTTTTCTCGCCGCCCAATTGGTCTGGCCCGAACTCAACTTCGATTTACCCTGGACCAGTTTCGGCCGCCTGCGCCCGCTGCACACTAACGCAGTGATCTTCGCTTTCGGCGGCTGCGCCCTGTTCGCCAGTTCGTTCTATTCGGTGCAACGCACCTGCCAGACCCAGCTGTTTGCGCCGAAAATCGCCGCGTTCTGTTTCTGGGGCTGGCAACTGGTGATCCTGTTGGCAGCCATCAGCTTGCCGTTGGGTTACACCAGCTCCAAGGAGTACGCCGAGCTGGAATGGCCGATCGACATCCTCATCACCATCGTCTGGGTGGCCTACGCCATTGTGTTCTTCGGCACGGTGATGAAGCGCAAGACCAGGCACATCTACGTCGGCAACTGGTTCTTCGGTGGGTTCATCATCACCGTGGCGATTTTGCACATCGTCAACAACCTTGAGTTGCCGGTGAGCTTCACCAAGTCCTACTCGGTGTACGCCGGTGCTACCGACGCGATGGTGCAATGGTGGTACGGACACAACGCCGTGGGCTTCTTCCTCACCGCCGGGTTCCTCGGCATGATGTATTACTTCGTGCCCAAACAAGCCGAGCGCCCGGTGTATTCCTATCGCCTGTCGATCGTGCACTTCTGGGCGCTGATCACCCTATACATCTGGGCCGGCCCGCATCACCTGCATTACACCGCGCTGCCGGACTGGGCGCAGTCGTTGGGCATGGTGATGTCGCTGGTGCTGCTGGCACCGAGCTGGGGCGGGATGATCAACGGCATGATGACGTTGTCGGGCGCCTGGCATAAGTTGCGCAGCGACCCGATCCTGCGTTTCCTCGTGGTGTCCCTGGCGTTCTACGGCATGTCGACCTTCGAAGGGCCGATGATGGCGATCAAGACCGTCAACGCCCTCTCCCACTACACCGACTGGACCATCGGCCACGTACACGCCGGCGCGCTCGGCTGGGTGGCGATGATTTCCATCGGCGCGCTGTACCACATGATCCCGAAAGTCTTCGGCCGCGAGCAAATGCACAGCATCGGCCTGATCAACGCGCACTTCTGGCTCGCCACTATCGGCACCGTTTTGTACATCGCCTCGATGTGGGTCAACGGCATCGCCCAAGGCCTGATGTGGCGCGCGGTCAACGAGGACGGCACGCTGACTTACTCCTTCGTCGAGACCCTGGCGGCCAGCCATCCAGGCTTTGTCGTACGACTGGTGGGTGGCGCGATTTTCCTCAGCGGCATGTTCCTGATGGCTTACAACACCTGGCGCACCGTACGGGCTTCGCAGCCTGCCGACGTCGCCGCTGCCGCGCAGATGGCTTGAGGAGTCCGCCATGAAACACGAAACAATCGAGAAAAACGTCGGCCTGCTGATGCTGCTGATGGTGTTCGCCGTGAGCATCGGCGGCCTGACCCAGATCGTCCCGCTGTTCTTCCAGGACGTGACCAATAAACCGGTGGAAGGCATGAAGCCCTACACCGCGCTGCAACTGGAAGGTCGCGACATCTACATCCGCGAAGGCTGCGTCGGCTGCCACTCGCAGATGATCCGCCCGTTCCGCGCCGAAACCGAACGCTACGGCCACTATTCAGTGGCCGGTGAAAGCGTTTGGGACCACCCGTTCCTCTGGGGCTCGAAACGTACCGGTCCGGACCTGGCGCGGGTCGGCGCGCGTTACTCGGATGACTGGCACCGCGCGCACTTGTACAACCCGCGCAACGTGGTGCCGGAATCGAAAATGCCCGCCTACCCGTGGCTGGTGGCCAATCAACTCGACAGCAACCACACCGAAACCAAGCTCAAGACCATGCGCACCCTGGGAGTGCCGTACACCGACGAGGACATCAGCGGCGCCGTTGCCTCGCTCAAAGGCAAGAGTGAAATGGATGCGCTGGTCGCCTACCTGCAAGTGCTCGGCACTGCGATCAAGAGCAAGAGGTGAGCCATGGTCGTTGAATTGAGTACTGGAATGATCCGCGGACTGGGCACGGTCGTGGTCTTCGTAGCCTTCCTCGGCCTGACCCTTTGGGTATTCAGCAGCAAGCGCAAAACGGAATTCGCCGAGGCGCGCCTGCTGCCGTTCGCCGACGAGCCGCAACCCGACATCACCGACGAAATCGAAACAAGGAGTACCCGGCCATGACCACTTTCTGGAGTACGTGGATCTGCGTACTGACCATCGGCAGCCTGATCGGCCTGACCTGGTTGCTGATCGGCACCCGCAAGGGCGAAACCAAAGGCAGCGTCGACCAGACCATGGGCCACAGCTTCGACGGCATCGAGGAGTACGACAATCCGTTGCCGCAATGGTGGTTCATGCTGTTCGCCGGCACGCTGGTGTTTGCCGTCGGCTACCTGATCCTTTATCCGGGTCTGGGCAACTGGAAAGGCATCCTGCCCGGTTACGAAAACGGCTGGACCGGCGTGCACGAATGGGAAAAGGAGATGGACAAGGCGGACGCGAAGTTCGCGCCGATCTTCGCCAAATTCGCCGCGATGCCAGTGGAAGAAGTGGCCAACGATCCGCAAGCGCTGAAAATGGGCGGACGCTTGTTTGCCTCCAATTGCTCGGTGTGCCATGGCTCGGATGCCAAGGGCGCGTTCGGCTTCCCCAATCTGGCGGACAGTGATTGGCGCTGGGGCGGCAACGCCGACACCATCAAGACCACCATCATGGGCGGTCGCATGGCGGCCATGCCGGCCTGGGGGGAAATATTGGGTGAGGATGGCGTGAAAAACGTCGCTGCGTACGTTCGTCATGAACTGGCCGGCCTGCCATTGCCCGCCGACACCAAGGCAGACCTGCAGGCCGGACAGCAGGCGTTCAACACCACGTGCGTAGCCTGTCACGGAGCAAACGGACAAGGCACCGAAGCCATGGGAGCGCCGAACCTGACACACCCGACCGGTTTCATCTATGGCACCAGCCTGACCCAGCTTGAACAAACGATTCGGCATGGCCGCCAGGGCCACATGCCGGCGCAAAATGAACTGCTCGGCAACGATAAAGTGCAACTGCTCGCGGCTTACGTGTACAGCCTTTCCAGAGGTGACAAGCAGTTGAGCGGCAAGCTTCACGCTACAGGCGGCAAGTGAAGGCATAAGCAAAAACCGCAGGCACGGGCTCTAACCTGGAGCTTGTAGCTTGCGGCTTGTAGCTGCTTCTTTTTGTCGCACCCCCCTCCAGTCTTCCTTTCGGATCCCCGGATTCGGGTCTAAGCTCTCCCGATGCGGACTGGCCGGTGCCAGCTCCAGGTCGACCCTTAAACGATGTGTTCTACGAATCGGCTGACTGACAGGCCGCAAAGGCTGGTAGTTACCGGCTGTCGCGCCAATTGCCTGCGATCACTCAACGCTGTGTTTGAACACACCTCGTAACATCCGACCTGCCCCCCTCGCCTCTCGAGTCCGCCGAGACATTTTGCCCATGGGCAATTTTGTCCTTACGCGGCGCATGGAAAGGCCGCAGAATCAGCATTTGAAAGCATTGACCCAGGTCATGGCGCGTTGCAATGACCCCCTGCTTTCTACATAC
>NZ_RCOE01000255.1:0-960 GCF_004321495.1 Pseudomonas sp. Sample_10 | reverse complement strand
GCACGGGTTTACCGCCGCGATTGAACGCCTGGGTCAATAACAGCTGATAACTCCCCAGATCCCGCCCTGCCCCGGCCTGTTCCAGCGTGGTCTGCGTGAAGTCGTGAAACTTCACTTTGACGAACGGCTTGCCCGGCCGATAGCTGCTGTCGATTCGCGCCATTCGGGTTTTGAGGGTTTCCAACAACTCCGGCAGCTTGTCCAGGCAACTGCGTAAATCCGGAAGGTCAACATCGTAGGTATTTTCGACACTGATGGACTGCCGACGGCTATCGTTATGCACCTGGCGATCATCGATCCCACGCGCCAGGCTCCAGAGTCGCTCACCAAAGCTGCCGAATTCACGCACCAGCGCCAACTTGTCCCACTCGCGCAAGTGTGAGCAATCGATGATGCCGAGCTTGCCCAACCGCTCGGCGGTGACTTTGCCGACCCCATGCAGTTTGCTGACCGGTAATCCACTGACAAAGTCTTCGACCTGATCCGGCGTGATGACAAACAAACCATTGGGTTTCTTCCAGTCACTGGCGATCTTGGCAAGAAACTTGTTCGGCGCCACCCCTGCTGACACCGTTATGTGCAGCTGATTGGAAACGCGACGACGGATATCCTGGGCGATTCGCGTGGCACTCCCGCCGAAATGAGCACTGTCCGATACGTCGAGGTAAGCCTCATCCAGAGAAAGCGGCTCGATGATCTCGGTGTAATCGCGGAAAATCGTATGAATTTCCTTCGATGCTTCTCTATAGGCGTCCATACGCGGCTTGACGATGGTCAGGTCCGGACACAGCTTCAATGCATGCCCGGAAGACATGGCCGAGCGCACACCGTAGGCCCGCGCCTCGTAATTGCAGGTGGCGATCACGCCACGCCGATCCGCCGAGCCTCCCACCGCCAGCGGCTTGCCGGCCAGGCGCGGGTCATCACGCATCTCGATGGCGGCGTAGAAACAGTCACAAT
>NZ_RCOE01000117.1:0-115743 GCF_004321495.1 Pseudomonas sp. Sample_10 | reverse complement strand
TGTTGACCGTGGCAATGCCTTGTTCCGGGTAGATGAACAGCCACTTCCAGTCCAGTGCGACCACTTCGATGGTCACAGGCTTCACGTCGGATTCGATCGGACGATAAGGGTCCAGCTCGTGGGTCGACTTGTAGGTGATGTAACCCAGGGCAATGATGATCAACACGGGAACAGTCCACACCGCGATCTCGATCTTGGTGGAGTGGTTCCATTTAGGCGTGTAGGTCGCCTTGGTGTTGGACGCGCGGTATTTCCAGGCGAACAGGAAGGTCATCACGATGACCGGCACCACGACCAACAGCATCAGCAGCGTGGCGGTGATGATCAGGTTGCGCTGTTCCAGGCCGACCTGGCCCGTGGGATTGAGCAAGGTCATGTTGCAGCCTCCCAGCAACAACGTGCCGAGCAGCGGCAATAAGCCTAGTAGTCTGGGGTACCTGTTTTTACTCATCTCACGACCTCTAAAGCAGCTTGCGCAATGCAGTTGGGTTTTGATCGCCAACACTTCACCCTGCCAAGGGTTGGCATTTTCTTGGATTGAATAAGGGCTTGCCCGTCGAGCGTCAGACGCGTTTCGACAAATCCTGGGCCAGCGGTGAGTTCTTATTCGAATTCGTGGTCAAAGGCCTTGTTACAGACCAATTCCATTTGGTGCGGATAGTTGGAGGCACCGACACCTGGGAGTCGCATGAAGCCGCCCGGCCTCTCGACACCCTGATTCTGCTCAAGCACCTCGCGAGGGTGAGCAGCGCCGGGAATTCAGTGCGGGCGATTGTAGTTATGTAGCGTTTTTTAAACCATGTCTCATCCCGAAATAATTTATATCCCGAGCCGCAACAATGCTTCGCCAAATTCGTAAAAGTGGCGCATCTTATCGAAATTGATTCTCAACAAAAACACCAAAATTTGTAGGTCTACCACCCGCGATTCAGACAGCTTCAGCGCGTTGGCGGCGACGCTCGATCTGGCCCAAGCCCCCAGATGACAAGGGCTCTGGCAAATCGCCAGAGCCTGTTAAAACTGCCTGCTCCAGCCGGATGGCGGGCAAAGTCGACACACTGCGAAACAGACCAATTTCATTGCCGGACCGCGTGCCAATCCGCAGCCTTGAAGGCCACTGCGACACAAAAGCTGTGACAACATGTCGCACACGTATCGCACCTCTGCTTGCGCCCTGTCAGGGACTTTTCAGCCACCCCCTGAAAACACAAAAACGCCCCGGCCCTCTCTGCGAGGACCGGGGCGTTTTTTTAATCTCAGCGCAGCGCTTTGCGGTTACGTATGGTCAGCAGCGGCACCAGTATCACCACCAGCACAAAGGCAACCAAAGCCCATTGCGCCAACGACAAACCGAGAATCGGCGGGTACGGCGTGGAGCAGAAGCCGTCGACCTGGAAGCCCAGCGGGAAAATCTTCGCCAGGGGCAAGTCGTCGACTATCGGCTGCAACACATCGACGCCACAACTGACCGCCGGGTAGAACTGCGTATAGACGTGATGCCCCGCTACGCCGACGCCTGCCAGGGCGCAAATCACCACCAGGGTTTCAAACACCGTGATGCTGCGACGGTTGCGCATGGCTGCGCCGATAAAGGCAAAGATCGCGATCAACAGCAACGCATAACGCTGCAGAATGCACAGCGGGCATGGCGCCTCGCCCAGTACGATTTGCATGTACAGCGCACCGCCGATCAGCGCCAGGCAGATGATGCCCAGCAATACCAGAAAGCGCCGTTCACGCCCCAACCGCATTGTTTCCTCGCTCATCGCGTTTCCCTTGAAGATATCGATTAACCGCCAGTCTACACGCTGGACGCGAGCCGGGGGATGCCGGGGGAATAGACGATAAGCGGGTTAAGAAGGGATTAACTGATCGTTCCCATGTTCTGCTTGGAAACGCAGCAAAGGACGCTCTGCGTCCCATAAAGCGGACGCAGAGCGTCCGTGGAGGCGTTCCCACGCAGAGCGTGGGAACGATCAACCGAGGTAAAGGCAACGCGGTGAGATTGCTTCACCGCGCCAAACCGCTCACTCCAGTGCCGCAGCCGGCCCGAAGAACTCGTAGCGGCTTTGCTTCTCCGGCACACCCAGGGCCTTGAGGTGGCGTTTGATCGCCGCCATGAAACCTTTCGGCCCGAGGAAGTAAGCATCCACATCGCGTTCCTGCGGCAGCCATTCGCCCAACTGTTCCTGACTCAGCAAGCCAACCTTGTGCGCCGCCGGGCTCACGCCGTCGTCTTCGGCATAGCAGTAAAAGCGCTTGAGTTGCGGATGACGCTCGGCCAGCCCGTCGATCCAGTCACGGAAGGCGTGAACACTGCCATTGCGCGCGCAGTGGATGAAGTGCACCGGCCGCTCGGTCTGCAACGCCGCTTCGAGCATTGCCAGGGTCGGGGTGATGCCCACGCCACCGCTGATGAGCACCAACGGCTTGTCGCTGGCGGTCAGGGTGAACTCGCCCGATGGCGGGAACAGCTGAATGGTCGAACCCACGTGCAATTGATCATGCAGGAAGTTGGAGGCACGACCACCGGCCTCGCGCTTGACGCTGATGCGATATTGACCTTTGTTCGCCAGGGCCGACAGCGAGTAGTTACGGCGAATCTCTTCGCCATCGAGGATCAGTTTCATGCCGATGTACTGACCCGGCTCTGCTGCCAGAATCAAACCTTTGTCCACCGGTTCGAAGTAGAACGAGGTGATTTCCGCGCTTTCCTCGACCTTGGCCGCGACGATGAATTCCCGCGCCCCACGCCAGCCGCCCGGTGCCTGCTCTTTTTGGTCGTAGATGCTGGTTTCAGCACCGATGAGGATGTCCGCCAGTTGACCGTAAGCCGCGCCCCACGCCGCAATCACTTCCGGCGTGGCGATTTCTTCGCCGAGCACTTCGGCGATTGCGCGCAACAGGCAGGTGCCGACAATCGGGTAGTGCTCCGGAAGAATCTGCAAGGCCACGTGTTTGTTGATGATCTTCGCCACCAGATCGCCCAATTGGTCGAGCTGGTCGATATGGCGCGCGTACATCAGCACACCATTGGCCAGCGCACGCGGCTGATCACCCGTGGCCTGGTGGGCCTGGTTGAACAGCGGGCGGACTTGCGGGTACTCGGACAGCATCATGCGGTAGAAGTGGGTGATCAGCGCTTCGCCACCGCTTTCCAGCAGCGGCACAGTGGATTTGACGATGGCACGGTCTTGGACGCTAAGCATAAAGTGACTCCTGAGCAACAAGGTTTCTTGACTATTGCTCTATGCTTATCAGGTTCCGTGCCAACAATTTAATCCATACAAATCAATAACTTGAAAACATGATAGTCAGAACGACACAGCCTGACTTATAGTCACTCCGACTACATGGAGTCACTATGACTGCAAAATCTCTGCTTACTGCCCTGCTGCCCCTGGTCTCGGACCTGTCCCGCGAACTGCCCGAAAGCGAGCGCTATCGGCGCCTGCTCGAAGCCATGCGCGCCCTGCTGCCCTGCGATGCCGCCGCCTTGCTGCGCCTCGATGGTGAATGGCTGGTCCCGCTGGCTGTCGATGGGTTGAGTACCGACACCCTCGGCCGACGTTTCAAGGTCAGCGAACACCCGCGCTTTGAAGCATTACTGAGCAGCAGCGGCCCGACACGGTTCGCCGCCGACAGCGACATGCCCGACCCGTATGACGGTCTGGTCGATGGCCTCGATGACCATCTGGAAGTCCACGATTGCATGGGTTGCCCGCTACTTATCGATGAGCGCCCGTGGGGCTTGCTGACCCTGGACGCCCTCGACCCGGAGCAATTCGAACCGATCGAACTGGACGCCCTAGAGGCTTTCGCCAGCCTCGCCGCCGCCACGGTCAATGCCGTCGAACGCATTGAACGCCTGAACAATCGCGTCGAAGACGAACATCAGCGCGCCGAGGTCTATCGCCAGGCCAGCGGCCAGCAGAACCGCGAAATGATCGGCCAGAGCAAAGCGCTGAAACGGCTGGTGGAAGAAATCAATCTGGTGGGCGGCAGCGACCTGACTGTGCTCATCACCGGGGAAACCGGAGTCGGCAAGGAACTGGTGGCGCAAGCCATCCATGCGGCCTCGCCACGGGCCGACAAACCGATCATCAGCCTCAACTGTGCCGCGTTGCCCGACACCCTGGTGGAAAGTGAATTATTTGGCCACGTACGCGGCGCCTTCACCGGAGCGATGAGTGATCGTCGCGGCAAATTCGAACTGGCCAATGGCGGTACATTGTTTCTCGATGAAGTTGGGGAGCTTTCACTGACGGTACAGGCCAAATTGCTCCGAGTACTGCAAAGCGGCCAGTTGCAGCGATTGGGCTCGGACAAGGAACATCAGGTCGACGTTCGCCTGATCGCAGCGACCAACCGCGACCTCGCCGAAGAAGTGCGCAGCGGCCGCTACCGCGCCGACTTCTATCACCGTCTCAGTGTTTATCCTTTATTGGTGCCAGCCCTGCGTGACCGTGGCCGCGATGTGCTGCTGCTCAGCGGTTACTTCCTCGAGCAGAACCGCTCGCGCATGGGCCTCAACAGTTTGCGCCTCAATAGTGATGCCCAAGCTGCGTTGCTCGCCTATGACTGGCCCGGTAACGTGCGGGAACTGGAACACCTGATCGGTCGTAGCGCATTGAAGGCGCTGGGCAACTGCAAAGAGCGGCCAAAGATTCTCAGTTTGAGCGCTGCTGACCTGGACCTGCCCAACGGCAGCATTGAAGCCACTACCGAGCAACCGGCCGCCGCCGCGATGGCGTTGGTGACGGGTGATTTGCGCGAGGCGACAGAGAATTATCAGCGCCAGTTGATCGGCGCATGCCTGGAGCGGCACAACAACAACTGGGCCAGTGCCGCCCGTGAGCTAGGCTTGGATCGGGCGAATCTTGGGCGCATGGCCAAAAGGTTGGGCATGAAGTAAGCCCTTGTGGCGAGGCAGCTTGCTCCCGCTCGAGCGCGAAGCGGTCCCAAATCAGGCGAAGGAATGCGTTTGCAGCTGTTGCGGCTGCTACGCAGCCGAGCGCGAGCAAGCTCCCTCGCCACAGGGGGGACCAATTGACTGGCAGCCGGTAATTAACCTAAAGCCTGCCCCCGACAAGTCGATAACCCGGCATCGATAGCTGTTGGCGATCCTCGCGGTCGCCCGCCACCTTTTTCCACAGAAGGTTCTTATGTCCTCCACCAAAGCCCGCGCAGACTCACTTTCGCTTCTGCTGTTTACCTTGCGCAGCGGCAAGTTGATGGCGATCAACCTGCTCAAAGTCAGCGAAATCATCCCCTGCCCGCCGCTGACCAAACTGCCGGAGTCGCACCCGCACGTGAAGGGTATTGCCACCTTGCGCGGTACCTCGTTGTCAGTGATCGATCTCAGCCGCGCCATCGGCGAGCGCCCACTGGAAGATCCGGACGGTGGCTGCCTGATCGTCACCGATGTCAGCCGCTCCAAGCAGGGCCTGCATGTTCAGGCGGTGAGCAAGATCGTTCACTGCCTGACCACCGACATCCGCCCGCCGCCCTTTGGTTCCGGTGGCAGAAGCGCGTACATCACCGGCGTCACCTCGGTCGACGGCACGCTGGTGCAGGTGCTGGACATCGAAAAAGTCATCCACGGCATCGCCCCGGTGCAGATCGAGATGGCACCGACCGAACTGAGCATGGAAGACGCCGAAATATTGGGTAACGCGAGGATTCTGGTGGTCGATGACAGCCAGGTCGCCTTGCAGCAATCGGTGCATACCCTGCGCAACCTCGGCCTGCAATGCCACACCGCACGCAGCGCCAAGGAAGCCATCGATTGCCTGCTCGACCTGCAAGGCACCGCGCAACAGATCAACCTGATTGTCTCCGACATCGAAATGTCCGAGATGGACGGCTACGCCTTCACCCGCACCCTGCGCGAAACCCCGGACTTCGCGCACCTCTACGTGCTGTTGCACACCTCGCTGGACAGCGCGATGAACAGCGAAAAGGCCCGTCAGGCCGGGGCGAACGCGGTGTTGACCAAATTCTCCTCGCCGGAACTGACCAAGTGCCTGATCGACGCGGCCAAGGCTGTGGCCGAACAAGGTCATTGAGCCTTGGCCGGGGACTATTGCTGGTTGATGCGGCGCAACCTCGCAGAGGTCGCGCCGGCCATTGACTGGCCAACTGGCGTCCAATTGATTGACTATCGTCCCGAACTTGCACAAGCGGTACATCGCTTGATGGAACTGGGTTACCGCGACGGCGGTGGCCGGGTGCCGGCGCTGGAGCGCTGGCAACAAAATTTTGAAACCGATCCTGAATACGATCCCGCGCTGTGCTTTGTGGCCCTGGACGCCGAAGGCGTAGTTGCCGTGTGCCAATGCTGGACCAGTGCCTACATCAAGAATCTGGTGGTGCATCCACGGGCGCAACGCCGGGGCCTGGGACGCGCGCTGCTGTTGCATGCGTTCAAGGTATTTGATCAGAGACGGGAAGGTTTTGTGGATTTGAAGGTACTGGAAGACAACCATCGGGCGCGGCGGTTATATGAAAGTGTCGGAATGCGTGAGGTGCGTCGGGAACCGGTTCCACTCTGACATACTCACATGCTGGCCCTGTCTGCCCAAGGATTGCTGACCCATGAAAGCTGCCACCCTGACCTTCCTCTGCCTCACGGCCCTCGCTACCCAGGCCCACGCCTCCAGCCCTGATGCCTGGGCCGCCTACGATAAAACCGTGCTCGCCAGTTGCACCAAGGCCAGTGGCCTCAAGGATGCCAAACCCGTCGGCAATGCCGCGCAGTTCGATGACCGCGTTGGCTACACCGCGCTTTTGTTGCAAGGTCAGTATCCGCAAAAACACATGAAAGGCGCGCAAGGCACCGAGCTGTGCCTGTACAACAAAAAAAGCAAAACCGCTTACGTCACCGAATGGGACTCCATCCGCCCGGCCACCAAGGCGCAGTGAGTGGCGCATAACTTGCTTCGTCAGGGATCTGCACGGCGGCATCCTGTCGCCGATTGATGCCCCCGGATGCGACTGACCGTTAAATGAATACGACGTTTTCCTGCGTAGGCTGTGGCAAATGCTGCAATGACCACCATGTACCCCTGACCCTGCCCGAAGCCCGCATGTGGGCGGCGGACGGGGGGCAAGTGATCATTCTGGCGGAAGCCTTTTTAAGTAACGGGCTGGGCTTGCCGGAGCAGCAACGAGAACACGCCGAACGCCGATCGGCACGGGTTCGCAGCGCCGACGCAGAGGCCTACGTCGCCATCACCTTTGCGGCTTACAACGTCGGTGCCTGCCGGAATCTTGACGAAGACAACCTCTGCCGCATCTATGAGCGGCGGCCGCTGGTGTGCCGCATTTATCCGATGGAGATCAATCCGCACATTCCACTGAATACGGCCGGGAAGGATTGCCCGCCCGAGTCGTGGGAAAAAGGGCCTGAGCTGATCGTCGGTGGCGAGTTGGTCGACCGCGAGTTGTCAGAGCTGATCCAGCGTTCCCGTCAAGCGGACCGCGATGACATCCAGGTCAAGGACGCCATTTGTGCGCTGCTTGGGTTTCGCACGGCCGCGCTTAAAGGCGATGGATTCACCGCTTTTCTGCCGGACATGCACGAGTTCGCCACGATCATCGACGAATTGACCGGGCAGACGCTGCCGGAGTGGAGCAGCGAGTGGCAGTTTCATGTATCCGGCGAGGAGATTGCCGGGCAGGTAATGGCGGCCGGTGCGCAATTGGCGACTGAGCAGCCTGCGAACTATGCGTTTATTTCGTTGCGGGCGGCTTGATTCGGGATTTGCTGTGTTTGCACCGGCGTCATCGCCAGCAAGCTGGCTCCCACAGGGTCAGCGCTGAACATAAAATTCACGAACATCTCATACCACTGTGGGAGCCAGCCTGCTGGCGATGGGGATAGTCCTGCCACCGCGATCATCCGGTGTTCAGCGCTTGCCCATCGACCGCCGAGTACCCGGAGGCGCCATGCCTGGGGTCTTGGTGTGGCCGTTTTTGGCACCGTTCTTGTACCACGGCTGGTTGGAGCCCTTGGCGGACGCCAGTTCACCCGGTTTGAACGGGAACTTGAACGCCGGGATTTCGGCTTTGGTTTCGCTGTCGGCGCTGGCGTCGACGCTGTCGTTCAAGACGTCGTCGGCCGGCGGTTGTTTCGGGGAAGTCATGAAAGCTCCGGGTGATGCGCAAATGTCGGGCCCGGTCAGCGAGCCACGAAAGGCGCCAGTATAACTGGATGAAGCGCTGCAAGCTGCTGTTAAGCGACTCGCACAAATCCCGCGAAGAATGTTAGCGTGCTCAGCATCCTCCTCCGCCCGACGAGCCTGCATCCATGAAAAAAACCGTCCTCGCCTTCAGCCGCGTCACGCCTGAGATGGTCGAACGCCTGCAGCAAGATTTCGACGTCATTGTGCCCAACCCGAAAAACGGCGACATCAACACCCAGTTCAACGAAGCCCTGCCCCATGCCCATGGCTTGATCGGCGTCGGTCGCAAGCTCGGACGCGCGCAACTGGAGAACGCCGCGAAACTGGAAGTGGTGTCCAGCGTCTCGGTGGGGTATGACAACTATGATGTGGCGTACCTGAGCGAACGCGGCATCATGCTGACCAACACCCCGGACGTGCTCACCGAAAGCACTGCCGACCTGGCTTTCGCCTTGCTGATGAGCAGTGCCCGTCGCGTCGCCGAACTGGATGCGTGGACCAAGGCCGGACAATGGCAGGCCACGGTCGGCGCGCAGCTGTTCGGTTGTGATGTGCACGGCAAGACCCTGGGTATCGTCGGCATGGGCAACATCGGTGCCGCCATCGCCCGCCGTGGCCGCCTGGGCTTCAACATGCCGATCCTCTACAGCGGCAACAGCCGCAAGACGGCGCTGGAACAGGAACTGGGCGCGCAATTCCGCAGCCTCGATGATCTACTGGCCGAAGCCGACTTCGTGTGCCTGGTGGTGCCGCTCAGTGAGAAAACCAGGCACTTGATCAGCCACCGCGAACTGGCGCTGATGAAGCCAAGCGCCATTCTGGTGAACATTGCGCGTGGCCCGGTGGTCGACGAGCCGGCACTGATCGAAGCGCTGCAAAACAACCGCATTCGAGGCGCAGGGCTGGATGTCTACGAAAAAGAACCGCTGGCTGAGTCGCCGCTTTACCAGCTGAAAAACGCGGTGACCTTGCCGCACATTGGCTCGGCCACACATGAAACCCGCGAAGCGATGGCCAACCGCGCCCTGGCCAACCTGCGCAGCGCGCTGCTCGGCGAACGACCGCAAGACCTGGTGAACCCGCACGTCTGGAAAGGCAAGAATTAAACCGAGTATTCCTGCAGAAGTTGCCCAAGGCTGCGATTTTTCAAATTTGATCGTTAAATAAAAATCGCAGCCTGCGTCAACTCCTACAAATATGCACAACGACACAACTTGCAATTCAGTACCAAACTTATTCCCGAGAAAGATAGATAGACTCCGACACAACAATGGCAATAATCGTGCAATCGGAGTGCACTCTAATGAACAACTTCACCACCACCTTAGTTATCAGAAGGAGCAAACTACTCGTCGTCCTGATAGCTTTTTTGTTCGGATTCACTACTTCCATCAACAACTTCACCGACTATACAGCCTACACCGAATATATCGGGCGAATCATCAGCATGAGCGATACCACCGGTAATGATTCTCGACTTTACCGGGCCGTCACTCATCCGCTTTTTCATCATCGTTTTTACTGGGCAATCATAACGTTGGAAGTCATCTTTACCATCAGTTTCCTGGTAGGCGCCTATCAGATATACCGCAAACTTGCAGCACCACGAAGTGAATTCCATGAAGCAAAAAAATTCGCCATCATTGGATTCAGCAGCGCCATTTTCGTTTACCAGGTTTTATATGTAATCATTCTCAACGAGTGGTTCGACATGGAGTCTTCCGTCAATCGTAATGCCTTCTATTGGGCAAGAAGCAATATCGAATACATGTTTTTTGGGCTGATCTATCTGCTGGCGGTGAAGGATAACTGACTCCCTGGCTGTTCATGCCAGCTTCCTCGCCATCGGACTTACACTCGGCTTGGGTTTGCGGAACACCAAGACGTTACCCAACATGACCATCACCAACCCTGCCAGCGCCGGCGCGGTCCACTGATAGCCTTCGGCAATCGCCGAGACGTTCAGCGCCACCACCGGGAACAGCACGGTGCAATAAGCCGCACGCTCCGGCCCCATGCGACCGACCAGCGTGAGGTAAGCAGTGAAACCGATCACCGAACCTGGAATCACCAGATACAGCAGCGAGCCAATGTAGCGCGCATTCCATTCCATCTCGAACGGGATGCCCTTGACCAGGCACCACACCGACAACATCGCCGCGCCGTACGCCATGCCCCAGGCATTGGTCGTCAACGGTCTGAGCCCGGCTTTCTGTTGCAGGCTCGACAACATGTTGCCCGCCGAGAAACACAAGGTGCCGAGCAGCGCCAGACCCAGCCCGAGCAAGGTTTGCGGGCTGGCGGTGTGCCCAGCGAGCTCTGGCCAGAACAACAGGCCCAGCCCGAGCAAGCCCAACGCACCGCCCATCAACACATTGCGGGCGATTTTCTGGCCGAAGAACACCCGCGCATTGAGGGCGTTCCACAGGGTCGCGGTGGAAAACACCACGGCCACCAGACCGCTGGGAATCCACTGGCTGGCCGTCAGGAAACACATGAAATTGATGCAAAACAGACACAAACCCTGCGCCAGACAAATCAGATGCCCGCGCCGGTTCATCACTTGCAGCTTTCGGCTGAGCAACAACATCGCGAACAGCACCAGTGCGGCCAGGCCGAAGCGATAGACGATCGATACGGGAATCGCCACCACGCCCAGTTGCCATTTCAGGGCAATCCAGGTGGTGCCCCAGATCAGCACAGTCAACAGGTATAACGACAGGTTCATGGCAAAGGCTCCTCGATAGGCGCTCAGTGTCCTGCGCCGTGCCTTTGCGCACTTGCATAAACTTGCGCTTTTGTCAGGCAACTGGCTGGCAGTCGCAGCGCTACAGAGTAGGATGCAAGGCGTTGGAAGCAGGCTTTAGCGAGCAACGAACATGGCCTCACTGGATACCCTACAAGTCTTTCAAGCCCTCAACCGCTCGCCGAATGCTCGCCTTGAGCACAGCGCCGAGCTCGGTGACGGCTTGTCCGCAGCCTTGTGGAGCAACCACCACGACGCCCAGGATTACGAAGCGCCAAGCCATCACACGCTGTCGTGCTATATCGCTGGCGGCACCGGCACCTTTCGCCGTGACCAACCCGGCAACAAGGGTGGCCCCGACAAACTGTGTATCCTGCCCGCCGACCACCAGTCAGGCTGGGTGATCAATGGCGACATTCGCCTGGCTCACCTGTATTTCAGCCCGGAACAATTTGCCCTTGGCTGCGTCACTCTGCTGGACCGTGAACCACGGGAGTTGCAACTGCGCGAACGGACGTTTCTCGATGACCCGCAGCAGGCGGTGCGTTTTCGTCAGTTGATCAGCCTCAACTGGGAAGAGCCGGGCGAGCGCCTGCTCACCAGCAGCCTGGCCCACGAGATTCTCAGCCACGCCCTGCTCAGCCAGGTGAGCGTGCGACCGGGTCTGCGTCTCAAGGGTGGTTTGGCAGCACACCAACGGCGTTTGTTGGTGGAGTACATCGACAGCCATCTGGATCAAGCCATCAGCCTGGGGCAACTGGCAGCGTTGTGCGCGCTGTCGGAATACCACTTTGCGCGGATGTTTCGTGAGAGTTTCGGCTTGCCGCCACATCAGTACGTGTTGGCACGACGCCTGAACCGAGCGCGGGAACTGTTGCGCTGGACTTCGCAGCCTTTGGGCGAGATAGCCCTGGCGTGCGGATTTGCCAGCGCCAGTCACTTTACCAATCGTTTTCGCCAGAGCCTGGGTGGGACGCCCGGGGAATATCGGCAGGCGTTTTGGCGCTGATATCCAGAGGCTGGCAGATCATCCATTCAATACTGCGCGAACGCGACAATCGGGCTGGCCAGCAAGCTGACAACGGCCAACGCCAAGGCAAGGCGCGGGCGATACGGTATGAGCAACACCAGCAGCAAGGCACTGAGCATCAACACCGCAAACCAATCCACTAACCCGAGCGCCCAGTTCATCGCTGATACCGCCGGCCACAACGAAATCGCCAGCAACACCCAGCCGGCGACTTTCAACCACTGACGCGAGCGCGTTGACGGTTTGCGTCCCAGCAGGTCGGCATGATGGCGGTCCATCGACAAACACAACGCGGTAAAACCGCTATAGCAGAGCAAAAGGGCCAGCAACATTCAGTTCGCCTCTTGCTCAAGGGTGATTGCTTGGGCGCGTTGCCGGACGCCATCGGTGTTTGCGGCGCGCTGCATTTTCCAGGCAGCCCAGGCGAGGAACAGCCCGCTGACCAGGCATGCCAAATCGAAACCGGCCATGGCCCAATCACCTTCAATCAAGGAGCTGCCCAAGTGATACGGCGTGGTCAGTGCATTGAGCAATGGCACGGCGCCAAACAGCAACGCGGCCAACGACAACTGCTCGACCCACGCCGTGCGCCCTCGGCGAGCGATGGCATGCAGCAGGCTCAGCGCCCATAGAATGAAGAAACTGTTGACCTCCCAATTGCCGCGCTCGGCCAACCCGATCGGCAACAAACGGTTGGCCCAGAAAAACCCGGCTACCGCGACGACCAACCCCGACATACCGGCAATATTCAGCACCTCCACCAGCCGCAGTTCGAAGGGCATCACGCTGCTCCTGGCATGTTTGAGCTGCCGCTTGCCAAGCCAGATCACCAGCCCGGTGCCGATCATCGCCGTGCTTGCCAGCCCACAGATAAAGTACAACCAGCGCAACAGCGGTCCGGCGAAATGGCCCATGTGCAAACCGTAGAAAGTGCCGGCGACGGCCATTGGCATGGCTTGCGCCGGGGTCGCGGCGAGCAGTTGCCCGGTCACGCCGTTGAACGTCACGGCGCTGCCGAAATCGTGAACCACGCGGTCTGCACCGCTGCGAGCCAACACCACAGTGGCGTTCGCATCACCCGGATTATTCACCGTCAAGCGCCTGACCTGGCCACCCGCCCATTGCCCGCGGGCCTTTTCCAGCAGCGGTGCCAGGGGCAGCAATGGCGTTGGCTGACCAGCGGCTTTCGCGATATTGGCCGCTGGAAACACGTCGCTGAAAAACGCCTGCACATCGCCTTTGTACGCCGCCAAAATGCTCGCCGGCATCACCATGCTCATGAAAATCACCAGGCTGCTGTAGGTGATCATCAGGTGAAACGGCAACACCAGCACACCGACTGCGTTATGCCCGTCGAGCCAGGAGCGCTGGCCTTTGCGCGGGCGGAAGGTGAAAAAGTCCTTGAAGATTTTCTTGTGGGTGATGATCCCGCTGATCAACCCGACGAACATCACCATCGCTGCAATGGTCGACAGCCAACGCCCCCACGGATAGGGCATTTGCAGCTGGAAATGGAAACGGTAGAAGAACTCGCCGCCCTGGGTGTCCCGGGCCTGCACCTCACGGCCGGTTTGCGGATCGAGCAGTTTTGCCGTGAGTTGGCCGCGCTCACCGGGCTTTGCCGGTGCCTGTTGCCAGCGTACCGAGAGTGCCGGTTCGCGGGCGCTGGGCAATTCAATGATCCAGCGTGATGCGCCGGGAGCCTGTTGCTGAAGGTAATCCTGGGCAAGGGTCAGGCTCGATTCGGTGGACACCGACCGCGCGGGGATTTCCGGCTGCATCCAGTGAGTGGTCTCATCTTTGAAATAGGCCAGTGTGCCGGTCAGGAAAATCGCAAACAGCAGCCAACCGAAGAGCAAACCGACCCAGGTGTGCAACCAGGCCATTGCCTGGCGAAATCCCTCTTTCATGATTGCCCCATCCAGTAAGCCAGCCCTGCCAACGCCGCCAACAGCAGGCCTGTCAGGATCAACCCGGCCCAGGCTCGCCACGCTGTTCGACAAGCAAAGCACCAGATCACCGCAAGCAGATAGACCAGGAAGGAACTGAGCATTCCGGTCACCACCGCTTCGGCGCGGGCCATTGGCACCCACAGCGTCAGGCAGACACTCGCCAGCGCCGAGACGACATAGCCGCCAAGCACGGCAGCCAGCACGCGTGATGTGACCGCCAGTCGATAGGAAACGGGGAGCGTCTTGCTTGTGGCTTTCATGTTGCGACCTTGGAACCTGGTGAGGCGGCGTGAATATCACGTGGCCAGCAAGGCGCAATACTAATGATAAAGATTCTTATACGCAAAAGAAGTGAAGCCGTGATCACTTGCTCAGTGAATCCTGAAAACAAAACGGGCCTGCAATGCAGGCCCGTTTCGGTGGGTAAGTAAAAACAGTGAATCAGGCTTCAACCGTTTTGCGCAGCCTGTTCGTTTTCAAGAAACTCTTCTTCCAGTAGCACATCGGCGTGAGCCCTGCGCTCGAACGGCACCACAGCGGCTCGTGGTTTGCCTCGCAATTTGCCGAACAGATGTTCCAGCGCATGTTCGAGTTTTTCAGCGGCTCCATCGATCGCCAGTTCCAGGCTGGCGGCTTTATGGGTGACGGAAATCGGTTGGTGGCCTTTTGGCCGCGCCTCCAGTTGGCAGCGCAAATCGTGGGGACCCGGCTTGTCGCCGTTCTCGTCCCGCAGGTGAACCTCGACGCGTGTCAGGTCCTCCTCATATCGTTCGAGCGTGCTCTCAATGGTAGTACGTACCCACTCCTCCAGTCGTTTACTGCCTTGAATATGGTTATCGCTATTGACTTGGATTTGCATAGTTCATCCCTTATTTCAGCTAGCTCGCGAGAGGCCGGTCAGCTAAGCCCTTGGGCGTCATCACCGTGACCTCTTACTTACACAATCGGTCTGTACGCTGAACAATTCAACCCCTAAAAAAAGATAAATTTCTAATCGCAAAAAAAGCCGGACAACTGGCAAAAGCGCTGTTAAGGTCGGGAGTTGGTTCGGTCCGCCCCTAGGTAATAATTGCTCACATTTGCCGCTCGCCCAGCGGATGCAAACCGCGAAAAATCCCCGCTTCTTCCACCAGCCAGTCATGCACCGCACGCACGCCCGGATGACTTAGCGCCCCCGGCGCATAGAGCACCATGTAGCGTTTGTGATTAGGCACCGTCAGCCCAAACGGCACGATCAATGCGCCGCGCTCCAACTCATCGTTGAGCAGCGTTCGCCGGGCAATGGCAACGCCCATCCCGGCGATGGCCGCTTCGATAGTCAGGTGATTGCGATTGAACGTGTGACCACGACGCACATCGGCTCCTTCGAAACCGATGGCGTTGAGATAGAACTCCCATTCGGCGTATTCATAACTGCCACGCCAGGCTGTGATGTCATGCAGCAGTGGAAAGTGCATCAAGTCCGCCGGCCCATGCAGCGGCGGGCGACCGCGCAGAAGGCCCGGTGCACAGACCGGAAAAATCTGTTCGTCGAGCAAGGCTGTGGATAACAGTCCCGGATAACTGCCGTCGTTGAGGTCGATGGCCAAATCGAAATCGCCCTCATGCAACGGCACGCTGCTGTCCTCGGCCACCAGGCGCAACTGGATGTCCGGAAACCGCTGCTGCAATCGCGGCAAGCGTGGCGTCAGCCACTTGCTGAGGAACGATGGAATCGAACGCACGCGCAAGGTGCCGCTGATCATGCCGGCGTCCAGTCGACGCAATTCCGCATCGATGCTGCCGTAAGCCTCATTGACGGTGATGGCCAGTCGCTGGCCTTCAGCACTCAACTCCACGCCCCTTGCACGTCGATGAAACAAGCGAAAACCCAGGCGCTCTTCAAGCTGGCGGATCTGCTGGCTGACCGCCCCCGGCGTGATGTGCAGTTCTTCCGCACAACGGGTGAACGACAAGTGCCGGGCGGCGCAGGAAAACACCTGTAGCCACACGTAGGTCTGGGCGTGCAATTGACGGCTCATTGTTTAGTCCTGCTAAAGGCTGTCTTAGGAAGTTTCGTTGGTCACGTAGGACCGAGGCAGGCAGTATCGCTGAAAGTGCGCTTGTCCTACAAAAATGGCAGCGATTCATCTTCCATTGCAGGAATAGGCTTTAGCATGGCTATCAGTGTTTTCGATCTCTTCAAAGTCGGCATCGGCCCATCCAGCTCACATACCGTGGGTCCGATGCGTGCAGCTGCGACCTTCTCCCAAGCGCTGGTCGATCAACATTTGCTCGCCGATGTGCGCCGAGTTGAAATCCGTCTTTACGGCTCCCTGTCGGCAACCGGCGTCGGCCACGCCACCGACCGCGCCTGTGTCATGGGCTTGATGGGCGAGTGGCCGGACAGCATCAATCCCACGTCCATCGACAGTCGGATCCAGACCCTGCGCGAAACCGGCGAATTGTCCCTGGCAGGCCGGGTGACCATCGCCTTCGACTGGGCACACGATCTGCTGCTGCTTGACGAAAGCCTGCCCTACCACCCCAACGCCATGTCCCTGACAGCCTTCGGCGAAACCGGCGAGCTGTTTGAACAGACGTATTACTCGGTTGGTGGCGGTTTCATCATCGAAGCGGCTGAAGCCGAATCCGGGATCTCACCGGCCAGCGAAGTGCTGCTGCCGTACGATTTTTCCAGCGCCGTCGAATTGCTTCAGCTGTGCAACCAGCACAACTTGCGGGTTTCCGAATTGATGATGGCCAACGAACGGGCTTGGCGCAGTGACGCCGAAATCCGCCAGGGCTTGCTGCATATCTGGTCGGTGATGCGCGAGTGCGTCGAGCAGGGCTTGAACCATGAGGGCATCCTGCCGGGCGGTCTGAATGTTCCTCGTCGCGCGGCGAAATTGCACCGTAGCCTGCTGGAAATCGGCAAACCGAACGTCATCACCTCGACCCTCTCGGCGATGGAATGGGTGAACCTGTTCGCCCTCGCCGTGAACGAAGAAAACGCCGCCGGCGGGCGCATGGTCACCGCACCGACCAACGGCGCGGCGGGCATCATCCCGGCGGTGTTGCACTACTACATGAAGTTCAACCCGGATGCTTCGGACGACGATGTCGTGGCGTTCTTCCTGGGCGCGGCAGCGGTGGGCATTCTGTGCAAGAAAAACGCCTCGATCTCCGGCGCCGAAGTGGGTTGCCAGGGTGAAGTCGGCTCAGCCTGCGCCATGGCTGCCGCTGGCCTGGCAGAGGTGCTGGGCGCCACGCCGGAGCAACTGGAAAACGCCGCGGAAATCGGCCTCGAACACAACCTCGGCCTGACCTGTGACCCGGTGGGCGGGCTGGTGCAAGTGCCGTGCATCGAACGCAACGCGATTGCCGCCGTCAAGGCGATCAACGCCACGCAAATGGCTCTGCGCGGCGACGGCAAACACTTCATTTCCCTGGATCGGGTGATCCGCACCATGCGCGACACCGGTGCCGACATGCACGACAAATACAAAGAGACCTCACGCGGCGGCCTGGCGGTGAACTGGGTAGAGTGCTGATCGTTTTCGAGGCGCATCACGGTTTAATGCCCTGAATCGTGCAGGCAAAAAGAAGGCGGGCCACAGTGCCCGCCTTCTTTTTGCCGTGATCATTGTCCGACAATCCAGTCGGCATGCCCCTTGCTACATCCCTGTTGGAACAATGATGGCGATATGGCCGTGAAATGGCCGGTGGTCCGGCGTTGCGAACCAACCCGATCACGGCCGGTCAACAACTGCACGTTCAATCAGGCGGTGACGCATCATGGACAACCCCTTTCAGCTCATTACCGATGCCTTTGCAGCGGATTACCAGATCAACCTGAGCATTCAGGGCCTGGACGGCAGCATCATGCTGACCCTTTCCAACAATGGCCGGATCGTTGCCAAACGCATGATCAGTGCCGAGCAACGCAATGACCCTGCACGCCTTAAACGACTGGTGCAAAGCATCCAGTTCGGCATCGCCATCGAACAAGGCCACAGCGCCGTGGCCGTCCTCGAATCCATGACCGATGGCGGCACGCGCAGCCTGCCGCCACCCCCAGCCAAAGGGCGCCCGCGCCCCACCATGGGCCTTTAAAGCTCGCCCTTCTCCACCTCCGGGTGTTCACTGGAACCCGCACCGATCTTGCGGTGCGGGTTTTCTATCTTCACCGACGGAAACTGCGACGAAGCGTAACGCACCACCAGAATCGCAAACGCCAGCAGCAGAATACCGCCACACAGGTAGATGATCCCCAGGTCCGGTGGATTGTGGTGCGACACGTTGGATATCAACAGCCGCGTCAGCGCAGTGATCGCCACGTAGATCAGGAAACGCACCGGCATGTGGTTGGTCTTGAAGTAAATCCCGACCATCGCCCCCAGTTCCAGGTAGATGAACAGCAGCAGGATGTCATCAATCTTGATGTGCCCCTTCTCGAGCATCCCGAGAAACTCCATCACCGCCGCCCACGCGGTCACCGCACCGATGGCGAACAGTGCGAGGTAATGAAAGGTTTCGACGAACAGGTTGCCCAGGGACTCAGCCAGTTGATGCACATTCTGCCGCAGCTTTTCGGCCCAGTTGATTTTCACGATGATGCTTCCTTAGGTCGGCTCGACCGGATAATGCGGGTTGGACGTGACGGTTTTGCGCATGCAGAAAAAAGGCCACTGCATGATGGCGAGCGGCCCGCAATTGCGCGCCGTGGCGTTTGGTCGCACCTTGGGTGCCCTGCACCTGACAAACCCTGAATCCGGACTACATTAAAAAGCCACTACCCAAAGCAAAGGGATTCGCTTATCCTTTTCGCTGTATATAGATACAGTAGTCGAAATCGACAACCAATGTGAAGGCATGTGAGGTGGTGAATGGCCGTCGAAGTGGTATACCGCAGCAGCCGAGATCTGGAGCGCTTGTTCATGGATAAAGCCGAAGCTGACCGTCATGACAAAATGCTCGAACTGGCCGAGTTGCTGGCTGAAGTGTTGCAAAAAGCCGTTCCGTCCCTGACCGAGCAGCAAGTGGAAGAAGCCGGGATCTACATGGCGAAAAATCGCGATGTCTTCGCCAAGGCATTCAAGAGCCAGCCGGACGCCCTGTCCGAATTGCTGAGCGCACCGGCTGAAATCGCGCCAACGGTCGAAGCGGTTGAAGCCGAAGAGCCGGCACCAGCGGCCAAACCGGCCAAGGCACCGAAAGCTGCGAAGTGACATGCGAATTGAATAGGCCCTGAGTCGAATGACTCAGGGCCTTTTTCATTTTCCAGACTCAACGGTTCTTGTTATCGGTACAGCACTTTCTCGGCCAACTCATCGGCCACCCGCGCCGGTGAACGTTTCTCCGCCTGGGCATGGGCAAAGACTTCAGTAAGTCGCGTGCTGATTTTCGACAAATGCGCGGTGATGGTCGACAGCTCTTCACCACGGTGCTTGAGCGAAACGTAGATCAAGCCACCGGCATTGATCACGTAATCCGGTGCGTACAGGATGCCGCGTCGCTCAAGTTGATCGGCGACGTCCAGGTGCGTCAGCTGATTATTCGCCGACCCCGCCACCGCCGAACAGCGCAATTGCGTGACGCTATGACTGTTCAGCACCCCGCCCAGACCACACGGGGCCAGAATGTCGCATGGCGTGCTGAGCAATGCATCGTTGGCAATCGGATGCGCGCCAAGTTGCTCCATGGCCAGTTGCACTTTGCCGTGATCGATGTCGCTGACCAACAACTCGGCACCCGCGGAATGCAGCTGTTCCGCGAGCGCGAATCCGACATTGCCCAGGCCCTGGATGGCCACGCGCAAACCTTCTAGATTGTCGCTGCCCAAGCGGGCCATGGCGGTAGCGCGAATGCCAGTGAATACGCCCATTGCCGCATGCGGCGCAGGATCGCCCGCCGAGGTAGTGCTGGTGACGTGCTGGGTCTGTTGCGCGATGCAATCCATGTCCGCCACGGAAGTACCGCTGTCGATGGCCGTGATGTAGCGTCCGTCGAGTTGATCGATACAGCGTCCGAAAGCTTCGAACAGCGCCCCGCGGTTCGCGACATGGGCAGGCCGGACAATCACCGCCACCCCGCCCCCCTGGGCCAGGCCGGCCAGTGCCGCTTTGTAACTCATGCCTTGGGCAAGGCGTATGGCATCCTCGACAGCAGACTCGTCGCTAGGGTAGGCAAGGTAACGACAGCCGCCCAGGGCAGGTCCCAGTCGGCTGTTATGGATGGCAATGACCGCCTTCAACCCGGTGACCGGGTCAACGCTCAGGTGCAGCGATTCAAGGCGAGTGCTTTGCATGAGAGCAAACATCGTAAGGCTCCCGAATCACTTCTTGTAGTCGCCAGTATAGGCTTGCGCCCAAAAATTGCAGAAGCGCACCGGAATAAGCGACGCAGCTGTAGAGTCTTTCGGAAATAACCTGTTGTTGCCCCTGCAAGGCACTGGACGAATAGCGGAGACGGGGCTAAAACGAGGCATTGCCCGGAGATTTCAATGACGCCGCGACAATCGTTTTTCGCTTGCCTGCAACGTTCACCGCCCGCCCTGTTCGAGGCGGCGCTGTGGATTTGCGTCGAACATGACAGCGAAGTGTCCCCCGAGGCAACGCTGGAAAAGGTGCGAGAACTGCAACAACGAGCCAGCGGCGGCTTGCCGATGCTGCCGGTGAGCGAGTTGGCGCAGCCGTTGTTGCGGCGCATGAATGATCTGGGGTTCGCGCAGGACGATGCCACACCCTTGCGGCCGCAAGCAGCGTTGATCCATAAAGTGTTGGAACGCCGACGCGGGCAACCGCTGGCACTGGGGCTGATTGCCCTGGAATTGGCCAGAGGCCTGGAAATTCCCTTGGTCGGGGTAAACTTCCCCGGCCATTTTCTCTTGCGTGTGCCCGGTGCCGATCACTTGCTCGATCCCTGCGGCGGTCGCCGACTCTACCCCAACGACTGCCGCGAACTGCTGCAGCGCCAGTACGGCCCGAACATCAAGCTCAGTGCCGAACACCTGGTGACAGCCGAACCGGTGCAGATGCTGCAACGGCTGTCGCGCAACCTGCGCCAGTTGCACCTTTCCCACGACGATTACATTGGTGCCCTGATCGACGCCGAGCGCGTGCTTGAACTGGGTAACGCCAACGCCGCCGACTACCTGGCCCGCGCCAGTCTCTACCAACGCCTGGACTGCCCCAACGCCGAGCGCTTCGATCTGGAGCATGCGCTGTTGCTCAGTGACGACCCGATCCAGCGCATTCGCCTGACGGAACGGCTTGGGCATTTGCCGCCCAACTCCATCGTCCACTGAAAACAAACCTTTGTGGGAGCGAGCCTGCTCGCGATAACGGCGGTCCATCCAAGACCGTATCGCGAGCAGGCTCGCTCCTACAGAGGTGTTACGGCGTGTCCGGTTGGTTTGCCGGATGCGCCTTGATGAACGCCGGATGCGTGGCTGCCAATGCCGCCACCCGACGAATTCGCGGGTACGCCTCAAGGGAAATGTTGAAACGCTCAGCGGCATACAACTGTGGGATCAGGTAAACATCTGCCAATCCGGGCTGCGGGCCGAAGCAGTAGCCTTGCTCGCCGATCAACTGCTCCACGGCCGCCAGCCCCTGGCCGATCCAGTGTCCGATCCACTCCATCACCTGCGGTTCATCATGGCCCAATTGCCGCAGCCGATTGAGCACGCTGACGTTGTGCAATGGATGCACGTCGCAACCGATCAACGCTGCCACACCGCGCTCATGTGCACGAGCGACAAGGTCTTTGGACAGCAGCGGCACCTGTGGATAACGTTCCTCCAGGTACTCGATGATCGCCGGTGACTGGATCAGCAACGCGCCTTCTTCAGTGCTCAAGGCCGGCACCCGGCCTTGGGGATTGAGGGCCAGGTACGGCGCCTGGCGGTGTTCGCCACCGGGCTGCGCGATCAGGTTGATCGGCAGCGTCTGATAGTCCAGCCCCTTGAGCGCCAACGCGATGCGCACCCGATAGGACGATGTCGAGCGGTAGTAGGTATAGAGTTCCATGCTCCGTTCCTCTCAGCGCGCCGGCAGTACTTTGCCGCGGCACTCGCCGAAGCCGATGGACGCGAAGCCCTCGCGAGTGCATCGGCCACGCAGGATGATTTCGTCACCGTCTTCAAGGAACTTGCGCACCTCGCCCGACGCCAGCTCGATCGGTTTTTTACCGCCCTCGGTGATTTCCAGCAGGCTGCCGAACTGACCGTTTTCCGGCCCCGACAAAGTTCCCGAACCGAACAGGTCACCGGCCTGCAATTGGCAGCCGTTGACGCTGTGATGCGCGACCATTTGCGCCACGGTCCAGTACATGTATTTCGAATTGCTCAAGGTCAGGCGATGAGCCGGCAGGTTTTGCTCGCGCATGGCTTCGGTCAAGAGCAAGACTTCCAGCTCGATATCGAAACCGCCTGCAGCCTGATCACGTTTGTCGAACAGGTACGGCAGTGGCTGCGGATCACCTTCCGGGCGCGCAGGCTGGGCGCGACGGAAAGGCTCCAGCGCTTCAGCGGTCACGACCCATGGCGAGATGCTGGTGATGAAACTCTTCGACAGGAATGGCCCCAATGGCTGGTATTCCCAAGCCTGGATATCCCGCGCCGACCAGTCGTTGAGCAGGCAGAATCCGGCGATGTGATCGGCGGCGTCACCGATGGCGATCGAGTCGCCCATTTCGTTGCCCTGACCGATCCAGATGCCCAGTTCCAGTTCGTAGTCCAGACGTGCGCACGGACCGAAGGTCGGCTCGGTCTGGCCGGCCGGCAGGGTCTGGCCTTTCGGGCGGCGTACGTCGGTGCCGGATGGACGAACAGTCGAAGCGCGGCCGTGATAACCAATCGGCACATATTTGTAGTTCGGCAGCAGCGGGTTGTCGGGACGGAACAGTTTGCCGACGTTCTGCGCATGCTCGATACCGACATAGAAGTCGGTGTAGTCGTTGATCTTCGCTGGCAGGTGCATCTGGCAATCCGTCGCCAGCGGCAGCAGTTTTGCGCCTTGGGCTTCGATCTTGCCGTGCAGCGTGCTGCCTTCGCTCAACAGTTCCAGCAAGCGTTCGCGCAGCGCCACACGAGCGCCGCTGCCCAGCTCAAAGAACGCATTCAATTGACCGCCACGGGTGGCTTCGACGGCAGCTTTCGCGGCGCCGTCGAACAGGCCGGCATCCAGTGCGGCCTCCAGGTCGAAAATATGCTCGCCGATGGCCACGCCGCTGCGTGGTGCCGAACCCTTCACGCTGAACACGCCCAGCGGCAGGTTCTGCAGCGGGAAATCCGCGTGGCCGTTGGCGGAAGCAACCCAGCTGCGAGTGATGGAAGTCTGCGTCATGGGTTATCTCCGGGTCGGGTCGAAAGTGGCGGGCAGCGTAGCCCAGCAAGCGTCGTAGGTGGTTTGCAGTTGCGGGCAATCAAGGGCGAACCGGCTCGGGCGCAAGACCTGGCTGGTCTCGAACATGAAGGCCATGGTGTTATCGATTTTCGCCGGTTTGAGCTCAGCGTTGATCGCTTTGGTGCAGGTTTCGCCATCGGGGCCGTGGGCGCTCATGCAGCTGTGCAACGACGCGCCACCGGGTACGAAGCCTTCGGCCTTGGCGTCGTATTCGCCTTGGATCAGGCCCATGAACTCGTTCATCAAGTTGCGGTGGAACCAAGGTGGACGGAAGGTGTTTTCAGCCACCATCCAGCGCGGCGGAAAGATCACAAAATCGAGGTTGGCCAACCCATGGACACTGGTCGGCGAAGTCAGCACGGTGAAGATCGACGGGTCCGGGTGATCGAAGCTGACGGTACCAATGGTGTTGAAACGGCGCAGGTCGTACTTGTACGGCACGTTGTTGCCATGCCAGGCGACAACGTTGAGCGGCGAATGATTGAGTTCGCAGGCCCACAATTGTCCGAGGAACTTTTGGACCAGGGTGGTCGGCTGCGCAAGGTGTTCGTACGCCGCGACGGGGGTCAGAAAGTCCCGTGGATTGGCCAGGCCGTTGCTGCCGATCGGCCCGAGATCCGGCAGGCGCAATGGCGCACCGTGGTTTTCCGCGATGTAGCCACGCGCTTGCGGATCAAGCAGCTCGACACGAAATTTCAGGCCCCGGGGCAGTACGACAATTTCCAGCGGCGCCACTTCCAGCACGCCCAGTTCAGTGGCAATGCGCAAACGCCCCTGCTGTGGCACCAGCAGCATTTCACCGTCGGCATTGAAGAACACCCGCTCCATGGAGCGATTGGCGAGGTAGTTGTAGATGCTGATGCCGGCCGGTTTTTCGGCGGAGGAGTTGGCCGCCATGCTCACCAGGCCGTCGATGAAGTCGGTCGGCTCAGCGGGAATCTCAAGTGGGTTCCAGCGCAGGCGATTGGGCGTCACTTCACCCAAGGGGCCACCGGCCAACTGTCGGTCGAGTTTGACGAATGCCGGGTGATTGGCCGATGGCTGAATGCGGTACATCCAGGTCCGCCGCGCTTCGCTGCGGGCCATGGTGAAAGCGGTGCCGGAGAACAACTCGGTGTAAAGGCCGTAAGGGGCTTTTTGCGGGGAGTTCTGGCCGACGGGCAATGCACCGGGGAGCGCTTCGCTGCTGAATTCGTTGCCGAAGCCTGACTGATAAGCCAACGCCGGGGCGGTTGAATCGGGGTTCATGGAGCCTCCTGAACGGGAGTCGACGGTAACCGATCGCTCTGGAGCAGCGCTCATGGCCCGTCTGGGTTATTTTTATCGTAATTCAATTACGCATAACGTAATTTGATTGGTATTGACCGTCAAGCTATAAAGACGCCCATTCGTCCCGGGATCACAGCACCAACATGGAAAAGCCCAGCAGCGACAGTAACGGCAAACAGAAAGTCCGCTCCGCCGAGGTGGGGACCGACATCCTCAAGGCGCTGGCCGAGTTGTCGCCCTCGACCTCTCTTTCGCGCCTGGCCGAACACGTGCAGATGCCGGCGAGCAAGGTTCACCGCTATTTGCAGGCGCTGATCGCCAGCGGCTTTGCCGAACAGAACGCGGCGACCAACCATTACGGCCTGGGCCGTGAAGCCTTGCGCGTTGGCCTTGCGGCCCTCAACGCAATGGATGTGCTGAACGTCGCCGCCCTGCCCTTGGCCGAGCTGCGCGATGACTTGAATGAAACCTGTTTTTTAGCGGTGTGGGGCAATCAGGGCGCGACCGTAGTGCGCATCGAACCCGCGGTGCGTGCGGTTACGGTGGTCACACAATTGGGCTCGGTATTGCCCTTGCTCAGTTCTTCGACTGGCCTGGTCTTTGGCGCATACCTGCCCAAGCGCGAAACCGTTGAGCTGCGCGACCGGGAATTGCAGGAGCATGCCAGTCACGCGCTGGCAGATGAGCAGGCTTACACCCTGTTGTGCGAGCAGATCCGTGCGCGGGGCCTGCATCATGTGCATGGCTTGTTGATGCCGGGGGTGGACGCCTTGTCGGCACCGGTGATGAACGCAATGGGAAATGTCGTGGCCGTGTTGACCGTGGTCGGCCCGACGTCGCTGTTCCACGCCGACGAAAATGGCCCGGCCGCGCAGCGTTTGTTGTCCGCAACACGCGCCGTCAGTTGGCGAATGGGCTATGAGGCAAAAACACCCGGCGCTTGAATAGCGGTTGTGCCGGCACGCGCCGGCACAACGGCTGAATCAAACTACAGATTGAATTTGGAACAGCTCTGCAATATCTGCACTAATACCGTTGACTTCGTCAAACTCCAGACCTTTGAAACGATGTATCGAATCAAATGTATAGGCTTTGACAAACAAACCTAGATGGTCGCCCTCAAAGTAAGGAACTTCGCCGTCCTGCAATTTCAGATACAAGGCCCATACCAGCGTTTGCGAGTAAGTGACCAGTGGTTTTTCAAGCGAATAAACGCCATTGATGTAAACGTCGTCAACATCAATTCCACGCCCGCTGAGCCTTGCATGCAATATGGCACGCACTCGCTCGATGTTTAATTCTTCCATGACTGAATAACCTGTTAATTAGAGTTGATAACGCCAGACTCAAACCATGGTTGCCTATGTCTGAGTCCTGCCAACATCTTAATTAAAACCATCATCGTTGCACCCAAGGGAGTGTTTGCATTCATTACTCCCGGGAAATCAATCCCAGCTTTTTTGCTATCGCTACTGCTTGAGTGCGACGCTCTACACCTAACTTGCTGTGGATTCGCCGCGCATGGGTTTTCACTGTATGTAATGAAATGAACAACTGTTCGGCAATTTGCTGGTTGGAGTTGCCTTGGGCAATCAGGCCAAGTACTTCCAGTTCCCGCCCGCTCAATGGATTGTCGTCGATTGTTGCCGCAGACTCGTCGTCCATGCCGTAACGGCTGAGCAAGGTCGGTTGGCGCAGGCGCAGTTCACACAAGGCCTGTTGCAATTGCCCACGCCCTGCCAGCTTCAGGCCCGCCAGCAATGCCGATTTCGCCAGATCGGTTTCGCCCGTCAGGTCCGCTACTTCGCAGATCGCCAACTGCAACTCCGCTTCCAGCGCCAGCATTGAATGTTGCTGGGCGTGAACGAGCAGGTTGTTGAGTTGTTCGAGCGGTTGTTGCGCCTCCTGCAGTCGGGTTTGGGCAAGCACCAGTAAATACTCGACACGGGCAATCAGCATCACGGTCGCGGGAGGGGCCTGGCGGGCATGCGTTCCGCGATAGTGACGCAACACACGGGTCAACGCTTCGCGAGCCAATTGCGGGCGCCCCTGCTGCAACCAGAAATGACTGCTGATTTGCAGCAATACACCCCGATAAACCGTTTCGGGAATCTGCCGCTGCTGCATCAAGCGCTCTGCATCGCGCAATCGATCGAAAGCGAGGGCGTAATCGCGTTGGTTGGCGGCCAGTTGGGCCTGCCCTAGAAAACCATACAACGCACGCTTGTCCTGGCTGTGCAGGCAGTCTTGCAAACCAGACTGGAAGAATTCGGCAGCCACCTCTTCCTGCCCCTGACATAGCGCCAGTCGCCCGCGCTGCAGGGCAATCCTGCCCAGCAACGGCGTCGGCCGATCGGCCTGTCGACTCAACAATGCGTGGATATCGGCCAACAAGCTTTCGGCTCGCCGCGGCGCACCTCGCTGCTCCAGCAACTGGGCGTGATCAAGTTCAAGCAAGCCTTCAAACAGCAACGAACCTTGCGCACGGGCCAGACACAACGCCTCACGATTGCACGCCTGCGCAGTATCGAGTTCGGCGTTGAGCAAGGCTTGTTGAGTCAACCCGGACAAACACAACAGCCGTGCAGGCCAGGCATCCGGCGTCAATTCAGCCAGCGCGTCAATAAAGTGTGCACGTGCCGCTTCCATGCGCCCCAGCAAATGCAACAGCCAACCTTGTTGTGCCTGCCAGCGAGCCAGCAATTGCCGCTGAAGCGTGGCGGTCGGTTGTGGTGCGAAACGGGCCAGTTGGCCAATGCACTCGGCAGCCTGATCGAAGCGCCCGGCGAACAACAACGCCGCCGTGATCAGTCCCACCAACTGCGGCGAACCGAGGGTCAACTCTTCGCCCTGTCGCTCATGCAGATTCAACAACAAGCGCACGTTTTCTCGCCGGAACAAATGCTCAAGACTGAAGTGCTGCAACAGAGTGACGGCAACCTCGAACTCTTCAGCCAGCAGCGCTTGTTCGAACGCCCCCTGCCAGTCTTCCTCGGCGCAAAACCACTGACATGCGCGCCGATGCCAGGCACGCCCCGCCGAACCCCGCTCGTCGCCCACGGCCCGGGCCAACGGCACAAAAACCCGCAGCCACTCGCTGGAGTCTTCCCACGGCTCGATGAAACAGCCCATGTCCTGCAATTGATGCAACCATTGCGCCCCTTCACCGGCGCCGAACAGATGCTCGCAGAGGCTGGCGTTGAATCGCGGCAAACGCGCCAGTACCTGCCAAGCCTCAATCAGTTCAGGGGCCAGCGCGCTGAACAACTCATGGTGCAAATAATCGAGCAGTGTCGCCGAGCGCTCCTGTTTGTTCTGCTCGGCTGCCCACTGGCAGGCATCCAGCAAGGCAATGCGCACACCGGCACACCAGCCTGCACTGCGCTGAATAATTCTGCGTGCGGTATGCGTGGCCATTGCTGGCTCGACATGACTGAGCAAACGCTGGACTTCACACTCGGTAAACGCCAGCGCGCGCGCCTCGCATTCGTACAACTCATCATCAAGCAACAGCCGGGGCCAGTTGCATTGTGGACGTCGGCGCGAGGCCAGCCACCAATTCAATGTCGGGCTTCTGACAGCCAGTAAACGATCCAGAAAGCGATCGAGTTCGGGGTTGGAAACCCGGCAATAATCGTCGATGAAAAGCCAGGTTGGCACCTGCAAACGGGACAGGTACTCCAGCAAAAAAGTCTCATCGGCCGAAGCCAGACCCAGCGCATGTGCAAGGCGTTGCCGGAAAGCGGCGATACCCAGGGATTCCCCGGCCATCGGCAACCAACACACCCGGCAATCCACCGGCGCACGTAACAGGCACTCGGTGAGCAGCGCACTCTTGCCGCTGCCCGCTGGTGCGCAGAGCAACTTCACTCGAGCCGTCGAGGCCAGCAATGGCTCGACCAAACGCTCTCGAGCCAGGTGATGGGAGGACAGGCGAGGCAGGAATCCAGGACGGTCCAGACACAATGTCATGGCAGTCATAGTGATGCGCCTTGTTATTGTTGTGGCGCCACCCTAGCCCCCTCCCGAGCGCTTGTTGAAGAAGTATTCAGCACGCTGATTTGCGGCCATAAAAAAGGTGACTGCGAGGTCACCTTTTTGTGTAAGACGCTGTAGGACGATTACCTCACACCCGTACTCCTGAGCGCCGCCGGCGTGTAGTCCCCGGCTTTTGCCGCGATGTTGAATTCGAAGCTGCGTTTCTCCTCATTCTTCATCCCCAGGGCAATGTATCGACCGGCAATCAAGTCATACAGCGCTTCGACGGTGTAGGCCGGTACCTGATGATCGTAGTAGAACTGCGCATGCCCTTCGGCGACTCGCCACAGTTGGCCACGACCGTCGTAGTGATCGGCCAGCGCCACCTGCCAGGTGTCTTCGTCGATGTACATATGACGCTTGGCGTAAACATGCCGTTCGTTAGGCTTGACCGTGGCCACCACTTCCCAGACCCGGTGCAGCTCATAGCGTGTCAGGTCCTGGTTGATATGGCCGGCCTTGATCACATCGGTGTATTTGAGGTCTGGCGAATCGAGTTTGTAGCTGTTGTACGGAATGTACATTTCCTTCTTGCCGACCAGCTTCCAGTCGTAGCGATCCGGTGCGCCGGAAAACATGTCGAAGTTGTCGGTAGTACGCAGCCCGTCGGACGAAGTGCCCACACCGTCATACGCCACTTGCGGCGCGCGACGCACACGACGCTGACCGGCGTTGTAGATCCACGCCTTGCGCGGTTCCTGGACCTGATCGAGGGTCTCGTGAACCAGCAGCACGTTACCCGCCAACCGCGCGGGCGCGGTCACTTCCTGCTTGAAATAGTTGAGGACGTTCTCGTCACTGCCCGGCTTCAAATCCCCCAGCAGCGATGGCACGGCCACTTCGTCCTTGAATCGAATGACGGTGAAATCACCATTGGACTGTGGCGTGGCCTGGGTAATGGTGCGACGCAAGTTGCCGCCGTGATAACGGGTGATGTGGTTCCAGATGACCTCGACACCGTTCTTCGGAATCGGAAAGGCGTAATAGCGATTGCCAGTGAAATTGGCCAGACCGTTGCCATCGTTGGTCGGTGTCACGTTCAACGCGCTGCGTTTGGCCGCCTCATAGACTTCTGGCGGCAGGGCCGCGGTGCGGTGGCTGGGGTAGACCGGAATCTTGTAGGTCTCGGGGTAGCGCTTGAACATCGCGATCTGCCCGTCAGACAGCTTGTCCTTGTATTTGTCGACCGTTGCGGCAGTGATCACGAACAGCGGTTTTTCATTGGCGAATGGATCAGCCAGGAAACCCTTGCTGTCCACCGCACCAGCGTTTTTCGGAATGCCACCGGTCCACGGCGGAATCGAGCCGTCGGCATTGCCGGCCTTCTCGCCACCGAGCGGGGTGAGCGTGGTGCCAAGCTTGTCGGCTTCTTGTGCCGATACGGCGGCCATCACGTTGACGGCCAGCAGACTCAGGGCCAGGGCGGAACCGATTTGCAGAATCATCTTGCGCATTGAATTCATCCTTTTCAGCCAGATCAGAAGTTCACGCCAAAGCTCAACGCCACGAAGTCGCGGTCTTCGAGCACGTTGTAGTCACCGCCGAAGAAATCGGTGTAACTGAGGCTTGCGGTGTAGGTGTTGCGGTAGTCCGCATCAACGCCAAGGCTGACGGCCTTGGCACCTTCGTTGAACAACCCGTTGGGACCATAACCGGCGACGTCATGGGACCAGGACAGATTGGGTTTGAAGTTGATCCCGGCAATGACGTTGTTGTAATCAAGGATTGCCCGGGCGCGATAACCCCATGAGGTCGAGGTCACGAAACCGTCGGTATCGCCACCGAAACCATACTGGCCGTACACCGAGTCGCGGCCATAGCGCAGTTTGCTGCGAGACTCCAGGCCTCCGACCCGCACCACCGCCGCCTCACCCACCAGGGTCAGGCGATCAGCGCCTGCAATCTGGTCGATGAAGTGCGTCAGGGTGCTCTGGACCTGCGTCACTTCCTTGCGCCGATAGCCTGTGTTGTCGGCACCGGGCGCTGTCGCAATGGGCGAGGCTGCGCCACCGGCAATGGGGTTGAGCATCGCCAGGGTCAGGTCATTGGTATTGACCTGCACCGGCGCGTTGGGGCGATAGCTGATCTCGCCGGTCCACGCCGTGCCGGTAGGCAGCGTCGTGGAAAAACTCGCGCCGTAGAGGCGAATGTCCTCGGGGTATTCAAGGTAGTACTGACCGCGACCGAGCATCACACTCTGCGCCAGCCCCCCACCGCTACCCGGAGCGATGCGGTTGGCCGTGGTGACAATGCCCGGAATGCTCGCCAGCGTTCTGAGCCCCGCCGTCGTGGTGCCGACTGTCGGGGTTCGGCTGTGGTAATTCATGAAATACAGGCCGTACTCGGTGTCGTCGCCCAGCCAACGCAACGCGGTCCCCCACTGCCCCGAGTCCCGGGCATCGCGGTCGCCACCACGGGGAACGACCACGCCTTCGCTGGTCACCTCGAAGCCCTGGCCAAACGCCGCAGCAATCGGTTGCAACGGTGCAATCGCAGGGCTGGCGACCGTGTATCCCTTGTTACATCCGTCCGCTACCACGTCGACCCCGAAGAAGGTGCCGCAGTTATCGACGACGGTCTGATCCCACTCCAGTTGATAGAAACCTTCGACGGTCAACTTGTCGGTCAGGCCTTGGGAAGCAAACAACATGTTGACCGGGATCAGCCCTTCCTTGATCTCGGCACCCGGACGACGAAACGCGGAAACGTCGACCGGGTTGATGCTGTTGATCGAGTTGCCGATGAACGTACTTTCGCCCCAGCTCACCACCTGTTTACCGGCACGAACAGTCCCCGGCAGATCGGCGATGGAATAGTTGTGATAGACGAAGGCGTCGAGAATCTGCGCACCGGAAGACTTGGAGCCCTCTTTGCGGTTGTGATCGCTGATCGGCTTGAACGGCCGGTCTTCGTCCTTCAATTCGAAGTCGTACCAATACTTGCCACGGACGAACACACCGGTGTCGCCGTATTTCAGTTCAAGGTCGTGAATACCCTTGAAGATCTTCGAGAAGGTTTCGCCTTTCTTGAAATTCTGACGACCGTCGTCGCCGGTCGATGCCTGTCCGCTACCACCGTTGACCGTGCCCACCAGGGCATCGTCCGCATCGCGCATGCCCCAACTCGCGCCGACCGACAGCGAAGAGTCGAACGTCCCTTCGATTTCCCCGATGTTGAATGAAACAGCCTGCGCCTGGGCACAGCAGCCCAAGGCAACCGCAGCGGCCAGCGCCTGCGGTGTGAAGATGGCGCGCATTGTTGTTTTTGTCATGCGTCTTCCCCGGTGAGTGACAGAAGGCCTCACCCTACTGCCGCAGGCCTGGGGCGATAAGCGCACCAAGGAGGTATTCGTGATGTACCTCCAAAGGATGACTGGTCATATGGAACGGGCGATTGCGCGGCGCATAGACAGACTGGATGTGAAGGCATCAGTCGAATTCATGGACTACGCTGCAGGCGAGCGAACTGTTACGCAGGCGGTAACGGTGCATGTCCGCAATTGCTGTTTTTCCTTTGCCGGCAAAGACTTATTCTTGCCGGGCTTTCACGGATTACAGCCCGGAAGCACGACAGATTTCAGGTGAGTTGAAGCGTTTCGACTTATCGCCCCGGTGTACACCGACGTTGATTTGTAGCTCCTGGATCCAACGTCTTGCTTGGCCGCTGCGTTTGCAGCGGCCTTTTTTATGGGCGTGGTTTTTGTCGCGAGGGGGGTCAATCGGGGACGGCAGAACCTGATTTGGCTCTGCCGAATGAAGCGCAGTCAGAGCGAATATTTTTGCAAATTCCCCATCATCTCCTTCAACGCTTCAATATTGTCCTTCGGATGCGCCGCTCCTTCGAAATCACAGATCTGCTGCCAATGCGCCGCCACGTCTTCCGGGGAGAACCCCACCCGTGGATCGAATCCGGCGCCGAGGCTGCGTTCCCAGCGGACTTTGCCCATCCAGCCGCCGCCGACTTCGAACAGGCCGGAGGTTTCCTGGCAGTTTTCGCTGGCCAGGTATACCACCAGCGGGCTGACCAGTTCTGGCTTGAGTTGTTCGAAGACTTGCGGCGGGATCAGGCCTTCGGTCATGCGAGTGCCGCCGGTGGGGGCGATGGCGTTGACCAGGATGTTGTTCTTGCGGCCTTCGATGGCCAGGGTGCGGGTCAGGCCATAGAGGCCAAGTTTGGCCATGCCGTAGTTGGATTGGCCGAAGTTGCCGTAGATGCCTGAAGTGGACGCGGTGAAGATCACTCGACCGTAGTTTTGCTCGCGCATGTGCGGCCAGGCAGCGCGGGTGACTTTGTAGGCACCTTCGACGTGGACGCGGTAAACCAGGTCCCAGTCGGCGTCGTCCATTTTGTGGAATGTCTTGTCGCGCAGGATACCGGCGTTGTTGACCACCACGTCGACCCGGCCGAAGGCATCGAGGGCGTGCTGGACCAGTTTGTCGCCATCGGTGACCGAGTCGTGGTTGGCCTCGGCGGTGCCGCCGGCCTCGCGGATTTCAGCCACAACGCGGTCGGCCGCCGAAGCGTTGGCGCCTTCGCCCTGGGCCGAGCCGCCAAGGTCATTGACCAGCACTTTCGCACCCTGTTTGGCGAATAACAGTGCATGCGCCCGTCCCAGGCCGCCACCTGCACCGGTGATGATCACGACTTTATCTTCGAAGCGCACAGACTCATTCATGTGGGGAAACTCCAGCAGGCCAGGGACATTACCCGGGAGTGTCAGGCACGGCGCTGCCGCTCACAATGAACACGGCGGAGGCTGAATGGTGCGCGATAAGGCTGGGGGATGATGAGCCCCAGCCTCAGGAACAGGCCACTTTGAGGGGTGGCATCACCAACCGGTCGCGAAACGCCAGGTAATGCTTGAGCACCTGGCACGGCGCCTCGATCTGGGGATAGTGACCAATATCGGTCAGCAGCACGGTGTCCGGTTCGGGGATCAGCTCGCGGTAACGCGCGACCATGTGCGCGCCCGAGATCGGATCGACTTCGCCATCGATTACCCGCAGCGGTACTTCACCGCGCTGCATTGCACTGACCCAGCGATCGCGCTGGACGCGGCGCTCCGGAATGTACGTGATCAATTTGTGCATGATCCGAGGCCCGCGATTGCTTTCGATCAGGCTCCAGAAATCATCCATTTCGCTTTCGCTGGGTCGGGTCTGCGGCCCGAAAATCTGGCGGAAGCTTTTCACCAGGCCGTCGCGACTGAACGCGCGGCCGATCATCCAGCCCAGGGGGCCGAGCAGCAGTTTTTGCATCAGCACCGGACGGTGGGTTTCCGGAAACAACCCGCCATTGAGAAACACGCAACTGGCGAGATTGATGCGCGATTCGTAATGCCGGGCCAGCAGTTCCTGGGCCACGCTGTCGCCATAATCATGAGCCAGTACATGCACCGGTTGCTCGACATGCAGATGAGCCAGCAATGCCTGTTGCAGATCGGCCTGCTCCAGCAGGCTGTATTCATGGTTGACCGGTTTGGCCGAGTCGCCGAAGCCCAGCATGTCGCAGGCAACCACCCGATAACGCTGGGCCAGCGGTTGCCAGAGATAATGCCAGTCCCAACTGGCACTCGGGAAACCATGGATGAGCAACAGCGGCTCACCCTGCCCCGCCGTCCAGTAATGGATGGTCTGACCATGGAAATCGAAGGTCTGCCCGCGTTTGCGCCAGACACTCAGGGGGATCTCTGCGAGTGCCATTAGAGTTTATAACCCGGGTCTTGTTTATCGAGTTTGCGCAGCAACGCCGGCCACGCCAACGCTCCGCCCATGCCTTGGGAGCTTTTGGTGACACCGGCAATCATTGCCTTGGCGCCGGCAAGAATCTGCGGTTCGATGGCGATCAACTCGGCACCACCGTTCTGTGCCATGACCTGAATGTCGCAGGCGCGCTGAAAGGTGAACATCATCAGGAAGGTGTCGGCGATGCTGTTGCCGCAAGTCAAAAGACCATGGTTGTGCAGCATCAGGAAGTTGTTCTCGCCGAGGTCGGCTTGCAGACGTGCCTTTTCTTCGTGATTCAGCGCAACGCCTTCATAGGCGTGATACGCCAGGCTCGACAGAACAAAAAGCGACTGCTGGCTGATCGGCAAAATGCCCTGCTTCTGCGCCGAGACCGCAACACCTGACGCCGTATGGGTATGCAGCACACAGACCACGTCATGGCGAACTTCGTGAACGGCACTGTGGATGGTGTACCCGGCCGGATTGATCTCGTAGGGACTGTCCATCAACTTGTTACCGGCCTGATCAACCTTGACCAGGCTCGACGCGGTGATTTCATGAAACATCAAGCCGAACGGGTTGATCAGGAAGTCTTCGGTGCCAGGTACTTTGGCAGAGATGTGGGTAAAAATCAGATCGTCCCAGCCATGCTGGGCCACCAGACGGTAACAGGCAGCGAGGTCGACACGGGTCTGCCATTCGGCTGCGCTGACCAGGTCTTTGACGCTGTGTGAGGATTGGACTGGGGCTACGCTCACGGCAAGGAACCTCGGCTTTTTTATTATGGAGTGTTTCCAATGACTACCGAGTCTAGTCAGCCTCCAGGGTTCCCGTAGTTGCATTGGCAGCCAGCTTGATGGCCGAACGAGTCAGTGGCTCAAAGAGTTTGGATCCGTGTCAAAGTACCGCCGCCAGGCAAGGCGAGGCGCGCCTTTGAAGCAGCCTCGACAGAACCGTGACAGCGGTTGAAACGAACGTTGAAGACTGTCGGTCAACCGCGCAATGCGCTGACCAGTTCTGCCAGCCAGGGCTCTGCATCGGCTTCAGGGGTCACACTTTCACTGGCGTCCAGACGCAGCATCGGCAGGACTTCGCGAATACCCAACTCGCCGAACAGCTCGCGCATCAACTCGCCACCGCCACAAAAAGTATCGCCATAACTGGCATCGCCCAGCCCGATGACCGCACCGGGCAAACCACGCCATTGAGCGGGCAACTGGTCGCGAATCGAGAAATACAGCGGTTGAAGATTATCCGGCAATTCGCCCATGCCAGTGGTCGAGGTCACGGCGAGCAAGGCGTGCGGGGCAAACGCTTGAATGTCTGCAAGGCTTGCACGGGGGTTGTGCAGGGTTTCGAAACCGGCAGCGTTCAAAATGTTCGCGGCGTGACGGGCGACTTCTTCAGCCGTGCCGTAGACCGAGCCGGAAATGATGGCGACGTTCATCAATCTGATCCTGAACCTGAGTGAAAGACCGGGATATTAACAGCACGGTCAGCATTGTTCTTTTAGAATGCCGCAGACAACCAACAAGGAAGGGTTTCAACGATGATCAACGCAAAGCTGCTGCAACTGGCCATCAATGCCTCCAATGACGGCATCGTGATTGCCGAGAAGGAAGGCGAGCAAGACAAGATCCTGATTTACGTCAACCCTGCTTTCGAACGCCTGACTGGGTACACCAGCGAAGAAATCCTCTACCAGGATTGCCGCTTCCTTCAGTCGGGAGACCGAGATCAGCAGGCCCTCCCGTTGATCCGCGATGCATTGAACAATGAAGGCTCCTGCCGGGAGATCATCAGGAATTACCGCAAGGACGGCACCCCTTTCTGGAACGAGCTGTCGATTTCCACGGTGAAAAATCCGAATGACGGACAGGTCTACTTCATTGGCGTCCAGAAAGACGTGACCGTGCAGGTCAAGGCGCAGCAGCGGGTTGCACAGCTCGAAGCGCAACTGGCTGAAGTCCAGGCCGAACTCGCGGCGATAAAGGCGACGAACGGCGCAAACAAAACTGCGAATTAATTGTCATTAACTACAATCACCAATGACTTTGTATCTATATCTTTCGAGTTTGCTATGCAACGCGACGCGCTCCTGACCCAGGATGAGCTGGATTTCATCCAGACCATGCAACATAACCCGCAGCTCAATGTGCGGGATGCGACGTCGAGTCTGCTGGTCAACGGTGGATCGCAAATCCGTGACTTGCTCACGCGCCTTGCTGCGCATGAGCAAGTGACCATCCAAGCCAATTTCGAAAATCAACAGATGACCTTCCCCCTGCATCTGGTGGAAGACGAATTTCACGCGCTGCATCTTCGGCTGGGCGTACCCAGCATTTATGAAGACGGGCCATTGGTCCGCCCATGGCGGCTGGTGCTCGACGAGCCGGTAGCCCTTGAAAATGCCAAGGGCCAGCCCGGCACGATGTGGGTGCATGAAGTATCGTTCAAGGGCGTGCTGTTGGAGGTTCGCAACAAAACCAAGGCACCGAAGCACTTCGCCTTGTGGTTCAGCCCGTCAGGCTATGAGCGAATCGCCTTGCGTGGCACGTTCGAGAAGGAAACCGAACAAGGCTTCTATGCCTATCAGTTGAGCCAGGACGACAAGGATGAAACCGAGCGTTTGCGCCAGTACATCCTGCAGCAGCACCGACTGACCCACCCCGCCCTGCATCTCTGACGATCAGGTATCCAGACCGCCAGCAAGAAATTGATTCAGGCGCTGGCGCATCACCGTTCCCTCGTTCCCCAGGCAGCCAATCGACGATCCGGCCAGGCTTTCCTGCGCCAGATCCGATGCATCGCCCGCCAACAACACTGGACAATCCAGGCTCATCGCCAGGCGATTCAAACGCCGCGGCAGCTCCGCCGTCGGCACGTGGTTGGAGAACAGCACCAATGCCTCTGGCTTGATTCGTTCGCAAACCAGGGTCAATTCATCAAACGGCTGACCAATGGTCAATACCCGCACGCCCGTTTGCCCGGAGCCGAGAAACAGCGCAGCAAGCAACAGCTCAAGCTCCCGGCATTGTCCCGCGAGGGCACAAACGATGACTCGTCTTGGTTGTTTGTCGCGAATCAGCAGCAGGCGCTGCAACACTCTTGATCGCAGAAAACCATCGAGGAAAAGCCACTCGCTGGTCCTGCCGAACGCATCCTGGCGTTGCAGCAACTGCTTCCAGAGCGGAAGGAGAATGTCCTGGAAAACGACCGGCTGCGAATACGTGGAAAAAATCTGACCGTAGACCTGATCCAGCCGAACCTCATCGAATGACACGACGGCGGCCTCGATCTGTTGCTGCCACTGCGAGTAGTCAGCCTGCACAAGGTCTTGAGGTATGAGGTGCGACAACGCTTGAAGCGGCGCAGCCTTGGCCAGGATCTTGCCGATTTTGCTGACTGCCACACCGCGTTCGATCCAGCCGAGAATGCTGCGCACCCGCTCGACATCGGCCATCGAATACAGACGATGCCCACTAGCGGTACGTGTCGGCACGATCAGCCCATACCGGCGCTCCCAGGCACGCAGGGTCACCGGGTTGACGCCGGTCAGGCGCGACACCTCGCGAATGGGGAAGAGCTCATCCTGCTCCAGTAAGCCGCTGTGGCGGGAATCCGAAGCGATGTCAGTGATTACGGGCATCTAGCTAAACATCCTTGTAGCGTTCGAGGCCCATTCTAACTCTCCAGTCCCGAAAAAATTCAACCTGACGCGGGAAAGAATGTCGCTGTCGCTTCTGGCACATCAGCAATAGGCCTTGTCTGGCCCGAGACGCACCCCATCACCCCCGACGCTGCGCCTGGCGAAACACCTCTCCTGAGTGACCTCGGCACTGCCCTTGCGGTGGGCGTAGGTGAACGCTGCAATGCGCTGGTATAGTTTTGCTCTTAACGCGATGCGAGCCGCTCATGACCTCTTCTGCAGCCCCTATCCTCATCACCGGAGCCGGCCAGCGTGTTGGCCTGCACTGTGCGCAGCGACTGCTCGAAGACGGTCATCGCGTGATCTTCAGCTACCGCAGTGAACGGCCCGGCGTACAGACCCTGCGGGATTTGGGGGCGACGGCAGTGTTTGCGGACTTTTCCAGCGAGGCTGGGATTTTTGCATTCATCCGTGAACTGAAAACCCATACCGACAGCCTGCGGGCAATTGTCCACAACGCTTCCGAATGGCTCGCCGAAACCGCGGATACCGATGCAGCGGCATTCACCCGCATGTTCAGCGTACACATGTTGGCGCCCTACCTGATCAACTTGCACTGCGCCGACTTGCTCGAACGCTCGAGCCCCGCCGATATCGTGCACATCAGCGACGACGTGACCCGCAAGGGCAGCAGCAAGCACATTGGCTACTGCGCCAGCAAAGCCGGGCTCGACAGCCTGACCCTGTCCTTCGCTGCAAAGTACGCGCCGCACATCAAGGTCAACGGGATCGCGCCCGCCCTGCTAATGTTCAATGCTGACGACGATGCAGCCTATCGCGCCAAGGCACTGGCCAAGTCCGCCCTGGGCATCGAACCGGGCAGCGAAGTGATCTATCAAAGCCTGCGATATTTGCTCGACAACCCGTATGTCACCGGCACGACCCTGACCGTCAATGGCGGAAGGCACATCAAATAAGTGTCCCGCGAGGATCTTCCATGACGCTATTCCTGCACCAGAACGCCCTGTCCCAGAGCTATCGCGAGATCCTCATCGGCCTCGGTGAAAATCCTGATCGCGAAGGCCTGCGAGACACCCCGGCGCGTGCGGCCAAGGCGATGCAGTACCTATGTCATGGCTACGAACAAAGTGTCGAAGAGATCGTCAATGGCGCGCTGTTCGCCTCCGACAACGATGAAATGGTGATCGTCGACAACATCGAGCTCTATTCGCTTTGCGAACACCACTTGCTGCCCTTCATCGGCAAGGCGCATGTGGCTTATATTCCCACGGGCAAGGTGCTGGGCCTGTCGAAGATTGCCCGGCTGGTGGACATGTTTGCCCGCCGCCTGCAAATCCAGGAAAACCTCACCCGGCAAATCGCCGACGCGGTGCTGCAAGTCACCGGCGCGGCAGGCGTCGCAGTGGTCATCGAAGCCCAGCATATGTGCATGATGATGCGCGGCGTCGAGAAACAGAATTCGACCATGAACACCTCGGTGATGCTCGGCGCCTTTCGCGAGTCAAGCAACACCCGCCAGGAGTTCCTGCAATTGATTGGACGGAGCAAGTAGTAATGCCACAACTTCAACCAGGCATGGCACGCATCCGGGTCAAGGACCTGTGTCTGCGCACTTTCATTGGCATCAACGAAGATGAAATCCTCAACAAGCAGGATGTGTTGATCAACCTGACCATCCTCTATGCGGCCCAGGAAGCGGTGCGTGACAACGATATCGATCACGCGCTGAACTACCGCACCATCACCAAAGCGATCATCGCCCACGTGGAGGGCAATCGTTTTGCCCTGCTTGAACGCCTGACCCAGGAAATTCTCGATCTGGTCATGGCCAACGCCTCGGTGTTGTATGCCGAAGTCGAAGTCGACAAGCCCCACGCGCTACGGTTTGCCGAGTCGGTGTCGATTACGCTGGCGGCAAGCCGCTAGCTTCAAGCTATAAGCGTCAGGCTGTAAACTTGCAGCCACCACAACCCAACTTGCAGCTTGAAGCTTGCCGCTTGAAGCTGTCTCGCCGAGACCGCCATGAACGATCAACAACGCCTCGAACTCGAAGCCGCGGCCTTTCGCCGGCTAGTGGCCCATCTGGACAGCCGCAAGGATGTGCAGAACATCGACCTGATGAACCTTTCCGGGTTCTGCCGCAACTGCTTGTCCAAGTGGTACAAGGCCGCCGCCGACGAACGTCAGATCGACGTCAGCCTCGATGACGCTCGCGAAGTGGTTTACGGCATGCCGTATACCGAATGGAAAGCCCGATTTCAGCAAGAAGCCAGCGCCGAACAACAAGCGGCGTTTGCCAAAGGAAAACCCAATGAGTGATTTGAACACCCTGCGCGCAAGTCTCAAGACCGGTGAACACATCTTCGCCGACACCCTCGCGTTCATTGCTGCCGGTTACGACTACCAGCCTCAGGCCTTCAATAATGGCGGCGTGGAAAACGCCGCCGGGCAGAACGAAGGCTCGTGCAAGACCCTGGGCCTGGCGTTGCTGGAAGGCCTGAGTGATGAAGAAGCGCTGCTGGCGTTCGGCGAACATTATCGTTCGGTGCTGGCGACGCCTGAAGGCAGCGATCACGGCAATATTCGTGCGTTGATCGCCCATGGCCTGGCCGGTGTGAAGTTCACTCAGCAGCCCCTGACCCGCCGCTGATCTTTGTTGACCGGCTTGCTGGCGATGGCTGGCCGGTCGCCTGACTCACCGCAGATCCTTGTAGGAGACGGCTTGCTGGCGATTGCAGTGTGTCAGGCAACGTAGATGTTGATTGATATGCCGCCATCGCCAGCAAGCCGGCTCCTACAGGTATCGCTCGTACTTCCCGACTTTTCAGATTGACCCGGTGATTTTATTTCGTTTGCCTGGCACCGCTGCTCACGGCTTAGATAAAAAGAAGTCCTCCTTCTTCCGAGCCGGTCATCCATGCGCAACGAAACCATCAGCCAGTCGATCAACATCGTTCACCCTGTCACGCTCAGCCACGGCAAAAACGCCGAGGTCTGGGACACCGACGGCAAACGCTACATCGACTTTGTCGGTGGCATCGGCGTGCTCAACCTTGGCCATTGCCATCCGCGCATCGTCGAGGCCATCCGCGAGCAAGCCACGCGCCTGACCCACTACGCGTTCAATGCCGCGCCTCATCAGCCGTACATCGACTTGATGGATCGCCTCAGCTCGTTCATCCCGGTCGATTACCCGGTCAGCGGCATGTTGACCAACAGCGGCGCCGAAGCCGCCGAGAACGCGCTGAAAATCGTCCGTGGCGCCACCGGTCGCAGTGCCGTGATTGCCTTTGACGGCGCCTTCCACGGTCGCACCCTGGCGACACTCAACCTCAACGGCAAAGTCGCGCCCTACAAACAGAAGGTCGGTGTGCTGCCCGGACCGGTGTATCACTTGCCTTTCCCCAGCCAGGACAACGGCGTGACCTGCGCCGAAGCCCTGAAAGCCATGGAACGGCTGTTCAGCGTCGAAATCGACGTCGAGGACGTGGCTTGCTTCATCGTCGAGCCGGTGCAGGGTGAAGCCGGGTTTCTGGCCATGGACATAACGTTCGCCCAAGCGCTGCGCCGTTTCTGTGACGACAAGGGCATTGTGTTGATTGCCGATGAAATCCAGTCGGGTTTCGGCCGTACGGGGCAACGCTTCGCGTTCTCGCGTCTGGGCATCGAGCCGGACCTGATCCTGCTCGGCAAAAGCATCGCCGGCGGCGTGCCGCTGGGTGCGGTGGTCGGGCGCAAATCGCTGCTCGACAACTTGCCCAAGGGCGGGCTCGGAGGCACCTACTCCGGAAATCCCATCGCTTGCGCCGCCGCTTTGGCGACGCTGGACGAGATGACCGATGCCCACCTGCAAGCCTGGGGCTCGCAGCAGGAAGAGGCGATTGTCAGTCGCTACCAAGCCTGGTGTGATCGCAAGTTATCGCCCTACCTCGGGCGCCTGACCGGCGTTGGCGCAATGCGCGGCATTGAACTGACCCACGCCGACGGCACACCCGCCGCCGCGCAGTTGACGCAACTGCTGGCACTGGCGCGGGACGCCGGGTTGCTGCTGATGCCAAGCGGCAAGTCGCGGCACATCATTCGCTTGCTGGCGCCGTTGACCACCGAGGCAGCGGTGCTTGAAGAGGGGCTGGATATCCTTGAGGCGTGCCTGGCCAGACTGACCTGAGTGCACTCGCTCCTAAAGCAATTGATGATTAATCGAAGGTATAAAAAAACCGGCCAAGGCCTAATGCTGTTCACTTAAGGACGAGCACTATACCCGTGGCGAGGGAGCTTGCTCCCGCTGGGGCGCGAAGCGGCCCTAAAAAAGGGACTGCTGCGCAGCCCAGCGGGACGGTGCGGCGATCCGACAAGCTCCCTCGCCACAGGATGCCAACTTTTTCTTAAGTGAACATCATTAGGCCGAGGCCGGTTTTTTCATGCGGGCAGAATCAGGCGTTCTGCAGGCCGTCGAGGTAACGTTCAGCATCCAATGCCGCCATGCAGCCGGCGCCGGCCGAGGTGATGGCCTGACGGTAAACGTGGTCAGCCACGTCACCGGCAGCGAAGATACCTTCCAGGTTGGTCGCGGTGGCGTTGCCATCACGGCCGCCGTGTACCACCAGGTAACCATCCTTGAGGGTCAACTGACCTTCGAACAGCGAGGTGTTCGGGGTGTGGCCGATCGCGATGAACACGCCGTCGACTTTCACTTCGTCGAAGCTGCCGTCGTTGTTTTTCAGGCGAGCACCGGTCACGCCCATGTTGTCGCCCAGGACTTCGTCCAGGGTCGCGTTCAGCTTCAGCTCGATCTTGCCTTCGGCAACACGGGCATTGAGCTTGTCGATCAGGATTTTCTCGGCGCGGAAGGTTTCGCGACGATGGATCAACGTCACCTTGCTGGCGATGTTGGCCAGGTACAGGGCTTCTTCCACCGCGGTGTTGCCGCCACCGACCACAGCGACTGGCTTGTTGCGATAGAAGAAACCGTCGCAGGTCGCGCAGGCCGAAACGCCTTTGCCCATGAAGGTTTCTTCGGACGGCAGGCCCAGGTAACGAGCACTGGCGCCGGTGGCGATGATCAGGGCGTCGCAAGTGTAGGTCGCGCTGTCGCCCGTCAGGGTGTATGGCTTGGCAGCGAAGTCCACGGCGTTGATGTGATCGAAAACGATCTCGGTTTCAAAGCGTTCGGCGTGCTCGCGCATCCGCTCCATCAGCGCCGGGCCGGTCAGGCCGTGGACATCGCCAGGCCAGTTGTCGACTTCAGTGGTGGTGGTCAGTTGACCGCCGGCCTGCATGCCGGTGATCAGCAGTGGCTTGAGGTTGGCACGGGCGGCATATACCGCAGCGCTGTAACCGGCAGGGCCGGAACCGAGAATAATCACTCGCGAATGACGGACTTCAGACATGACCTGCTCCTGTTGACCGGCCCGGAACACCTGGCGCGGAACGCCGGATCACCGGCGGGAATAAAAAAGAACGGTTGAAAGCACTTGGGGAAGGCTTGAACCCGACCGTCCTGTAAAAAGATTGGGTGCAGCGTATCGAGGGGGCGAAGATTAAGGAAATACGGTTTAACAATCCAGCTCATAGGTGGTCTCTATGCCGTCAGGGTGATTTTCAGGACGCCTTTGTTACAGTGAATGTCGATACCGCTGCCGTGCTTTCACCTGCCAGGCAAAGCCGGTAAGGTCGGCGCGTTTACCCTCTGCTCGGAGCTCGTTATGCCCGCCCCCGTTCTATCCGGCCCGCAATACCTGCGTGAAGGCCTCAAACTGGTCCTCAGCCCCGGCCTGCGTTTGTTCGTGTTGTTGCCGCTGGCGATCAACCTGGTGCTGTTCGTCGGATTGATCTATCTGGCCGGCCATCAGTTCAGCCTGTGGGTCGATACGCTGATGCCTTCCCTGCCCGAGTGGCTGAGTTTCCTCAGTTACATCCTCTGGCCGCTGTTCGTGGTGCTGGTGGTGTTGATGGTGTTCTTCACCTTCACCATGCTCGCCAACATCATCGCCGCGCCGTTCAACGGTTTTCTCGCAGAGAAAGTCGAGGTGGTGGTACGCGGTACCGACGATTTCCCGGCGTTCAGCTGGGCTGAACTGGTTGCGATGATCCCGCGCACCCTGGCCCGCGAAATGCGCAAACTCGGCTACTTCCTGCCACGGGCGATCGGGCTGTTCATCCTCTCGTTCATCCCGGTGGTGAACATCATTGCCGCACCGCTGTGGCTGCTGTTCGGGGTGTGGATGATGGCGATCCAGTACATCGACTACCCGGCGGACAACCACAAGCTGGGCTGGAACGAAATGCTCGCCTGGCTGCGGCAGAAACGCTGGCAGAGCATGGGTTTTGGCGGCAGTGTTTACCTGGTGTTGCTGATCCCGGTGGTCAACATCCTGATGATGCCGGCGGCCGTGGCAGGCGCGACACTGTTCTGGGTGCGCGAGCGCGGTGCGGAGAACCTGGTGGTACAACGCTGACGCGGTCATAAATCCATCATCTGAACGTCACAACGTCGACATGGCCTCAGCAGAAACTGGGGTCATGACGACAGCTCTGCATATCACCCTGATCACTGAAACCTTCCCTCCGGAAATCAACGGCGTGGCCAATACACTGGGTCGCCTGTGTGACGGTTTGCGCGCGCGCGGGCATCAGGTGGAATTGGTCCGGCCTCGTCAGGGCTGCGATCAGCAGACCGGCAGCGACGATGAATTGCTGCTGTGCCGAGGTTGGCCGCTGCCAGGTTATCCAGGCTTGCAATGGGGCCAGTCGTCGATGCACAAGTTGTTGCGACGCTGGAAGCGTCATCGCCCGGATGTGCTGTACATCGCCACCGAAGGTCCGCTGGGCTTGTCGGCATTGCGCGCGGCACGGCGTCTGGGCATTTCGGTGGTCAGCGGCTTCCACACCAATTTCCAGCAGTACTCCAGCCAATACGGCTTCGGCTTGCTCACCCGGTTGCTGACGCACTATCTGCGCTGGTTCCACAACCGCTCGAACCTGACGCTAGTGCCGAGTGTCAGCCAGCGCATGGAATTGGAGCGCCGGCATTTCGAACGCCTGGCATTACTGTCCCGGGGCGTCGACAGCCAACTGTTCCACCCGGCCAAACGCCTGGGCGCTCTACGGGAGCAATGGGGGCTGGGTGAGAACGACATTGCTGTCATCCACGTAGGACGCTTGGCGCCAGAGAAAAACCTGGGCTTGCTCAAGCGCTGTTTCGACAGCCTGAAAAGCACTTATCCACAGCGTCACCTCAAAATGATCGTGATCGGCGACGGGCCGCAACGGGCGGACCTGGAAAGGGATCTGCCCGAGGCGATCTTTTGCGGCTCTCAACGCGGCGAAGCGTTGGCTGCTCATTATGCGTCGGGGGATGTGTTTCTATTCCCGAGCCTGACGGAAACCTTCGGCAACGTGGTGCTTGAGGCATTGGCCTCGGGGCTCGGCGTGGTGGCTTACGATCAGGCGGCGGCCGCGCAACATATTCGCCATGGTTACAACGGTGTGCTCGCGATGCCTGGTGATGAAGAAGCATTTTGCGATGCGGCAGCCTGGATGCTCGAAGAGCGGGAAACCTTGCGTTGCGTGCGGCTCAATGCGCGCCAGCATGCCAGTCGCCAGGGTTGGGCAGCGATCATTGAACAGTTTGAGGGGCAGTTGCGTGGGGCCTGTGTACAGGGGCAGGTGCTGCCGGGGGCGGCGATGTTGCCTTGACAGCTTCGCGGGCAAGCCTCGCTCCTACAGTGATCGCGTTCTTCTGTAGGAGCGAGGCTTGCCCGCGAAGGCATCCGACGCTTAAACCAGCGTCATCAACGCCTCACGGCTGAACGGCAGAATGTCTTCTTCACGACCGTCGCGCACCTTCTGCGCCCAGTCCGGGTCTACCAGCAGCGCACGGCCGACCGCCACCAGGTCGAACTCGTCGTTGTTCAAACGCTCAAGCAATTTTTCCAGGCTGGCCGGCTGCGCCACCTTGTCGGTGTTGACCATGAACTGCAGGAACTCGCCATCCAGACCAACGCTGCCCACGGTGATGGTCGGCTTGCCGGTGAGTTTGCGGGTCCAGCCTGCGAGGTTCAGTTCAGAGCCATCGAACTCCGGCTCCCAGAAACGGCGGGTCGAGCAGTGGAAAATATCCACGCCAGCGTCAGACAACGGCTTGAGAAATTCACCCAAGGCTTGCGACGTCTGCACCAGACGCGCGGTGTAATCCTGCTGCTTCCATTGAGAGAAACGGAAGATGATCGGGAAACCTTCACCGACCGCAGCACGCACGGCCTGAATCAGCTCGATGGCGAAGCGCGAACGATTGGCCAGGCTGCCGCCATATTCGTCGGTGCGCTGGTTGCTGCCCTCCCAGAAGAACTGGTCCACCAGATAACCGTGAGCGCCGTGGATTTCCACGCCGTCCATGCCGATGCTCTGGGCATCCTTGGCAGCCTGGGCGAACGCGGCAATCACGTCCTGAATATCCTGCCTGGTCATGCCGTGAACCACGACCTGCCCGTCCTTGATTTTTTCCGAAGGACCATAGCCCGGCACGCTGGCGTCCGGCTCGGTACCGATACGACGCACGCTGCCGACATGCCACAACTGCGGAACGATCTTGCCACCTTCGGCGTGCACGGCATCGACGACCTTTTTCCAGCCCGCCAACGCGGCCTCACCGTAGAAATGCGGAACGTTCGGGTAGCCGTTGGAAGCCTTGTGACCAACGGTAGTGCCTTCGGTGATGATCAGGCCGACACCCGCGGCGGCACGACGACGGTAGTACTCGATCACTTTGGAGTTAGGCACGCCACCCGGCGAAAACGAACGGGTCATCGGCGCCATGACGACTCGGGTCGGCAGTTCGAGGCTGCCGAGGTGGAACGGTTTGAACAAGGCTTTTACAGGCATGGGACGCTCCACGGAGGATGACTTTATGACGGCGATAATATGGAGACTGGAGCGCCTTGAACAGCACTATTGATTTTGGTGATCAAGGAATAAAAGGCGGAAAGCATCGAAGGAGCGAGCCTTGCCCGCGAAGGCTGTCGGTCAGTCGACATCATTACTGACTGATCTGACGCCTTCGCGGGCAAGCCTCGCTCCTACAGGGGAGATATCAGCTCAGGGCTTTTTCAATCGCCTGAATGACAGAGGGATCATCCGGTGCAGTACGTGGCGAGAACCGCGCCAGTACCCGACCATCCTTGCCCAGCAGGAATTTTTCGAAGTTCCAGGTGATGTCACCCGGGAACTCGGCACCCTCGCCCGCCAGCAGCTTGTACAGCTGATGACGCTCGTGACCGTTGACTTCCAGCTTGCTGGACAACGGAAAGGTCACGCCATAGTTGAGGCTGCAAAACTCCTGAATCTCTTGCTCGCTGCCAGGCTCCTGCCCGGCAAACTGGTTGCATGGCAAACCCAGCACGCTGAAACCTTTGCCCTTGTATTGCTGGTAGAGGTTTTCCAGCGCGGCGTACTGTGGGGTCAGGCCACATTTGGAGGCAACGTTGACCACCAGCACGACTTGCCCCTTGAACGGTGCCAGAGGTAGCGCCTGACCATCCAGGGCTGTCAAATTAAGGTCGTGAAAAGCACTCATGACGTACTCCAGATTCCAGTGTTCTTCTCGAAACAGCCGCTTGGCGGCGTCACACGGGACAGCCGCAGACTAAAAAGGCGCCCTCGGGGCGCCTCTCCAGTCATCTGAGCTTAGCGCACAAATCAGTGGTGATGGCCACCTTCGCCATGGACGTGGCCATGAGCGATTTCTTCCTGGCTGGCGTCACGGATGGCAACGATCTTGACCTGGAAATTCAGGCGCTGGCCGGCCAATGGGTGGTTGCCGTCGACGGTTACATCGTCGCCGTCCAGATCGCGGATGGTAACGATCTGCATCTGGCCATCCGGAGCAGAAGCGTGGAACTGCATGCCGACTTCCAGTTCATCAACGCCTTCGAACATGCTGCGGCTCAGGGTGCTGACCAGTTCGGCGGCATATTCGCCGTAAGCGTCTTCCGGTTCAACGGCTACGGTCAGCTCGTCGCCGACAGCTTTGCCTTCCAGGGCTTTTTCCAGGCCAGGGATGATGTTGCCTGCGCCTTGCAGGTAGACCAGCGGCGCGCCGCCGGCGGAGCTGTCGATGACCTCACCAGCGTCGTTGGTCAGGGTATAGTCGATGGAGACAGCCTTATTGGCGGCGATCAGCATGGGGCGAGACCTTTTGCATAAGAATATAGAAAGACCCAGTTTAGCGAAGCAATCGCCCGAAAGCGAACACAACCCGGACAGACGGGATTCGACGATTACTGGGTTTCATCAGGATGAGGACGGTCACTGGGTGGTCGAGCTTTCCTGCGGCCATACCCAACACCTGCGCCACCAGCCGCCGTGGCAATCAAGGGCCTGGGTCATGGACCCGGTGCAACGCCTGGAAAAAATAGGCCAGCCCTTTGCTTGCGGTTGGTGCGCACAGGGCTCGGTTAGCGATAACCTTGGTGACTGAATTTCGGTAGACGGCCAGTCATAGGCCCTCACCTTTGCCATGCTCCTTCAGAGAATCCGCATGCAAACTTTTTTTATCGCGCCCACCGATTTTGGTGTGGGTCTGACCTCCATCAGCCTCGGGCTGGTGCGCACCCTTGAGCGCGCTGGCCTCAAGGTTGGCTTTTTCAAACCGATCGCCCAGCCGCATCCGGGTGACACGGGACCCGAGCGCTCCACCGAACTGGTGGCCCGCACCCACGGTTTGAAGCCGCCGCAACCCTTGGGCCTGGCCCACGTCGAACGCATGCTCGGCGACGGCCAGCTCGATGAGCTGCTCGAAGAAATCATCACCCTGTATCAGCAGGCTGCCATCGGCAAAGACGTGCTGATTGTCGAAGGCATGGTCCCGACCCGCAGCGCCAGTTACGCCGCGCGGGTCAACCTGCACCTGGCCAAGAGCCTCGATGCCGAGGTGATCCTGGTGTCGGCGCCGGAAAACGAGGTGCTGACCGAACTCTCCGGCCGCGTGGAATTGCAGGCGCAATTGTTCGGCGGTCCGAAAGACCCGAAAGTCCTTGGCGTGATCCTCAACAAGGTTAAAACCGACGAGAGCATGGAGGCCTTCGCCGCGCGCCTCAAGGAGCATTCACCGCTGCTGCGCAGCGGGGATTTCCGCCTGTTGGGCTGCATCCCGTTTCAACCGGAACTGAACGCGCCGCGCACCCGTGACGTGGCCGATTTGATGGGCGCCCAGGTGCTCAACGCCGGTGACTACGAAACCCGGCGCATGACCAACATCATCATCTGCGCCCGCACCATGCGCAACACCGTAGAACTGCTCAAGCCCGGCGTGCTGGTGGTAACCCCGGGCGATCGCGACGACATCATCCTCGCTGTCAGCCTTGCGGCCATGAACGGTGTGCCGTTGGCCGGCCTGCTGCTGACCAGCGACACCCTGCCGGACCCACGCATCATGGATTTGTGCCGGGGTGCATTGCAGGCGGGCCTGCCGGTATTGTCGGTGAGCACCGGCTCCTACGACACCGCCAACCAGTTGAACGGACTGAACAAGGAAATCCCGATCGACGACCGCGAACGGGCCGAAATCATCACCGATTTTGTCGCCAGCCATCTGGACGCCAGCTGGCTGCATCAGCGCTGCGGCACGCCGCGGGAAATGCGCCTGTCGCCAGCCGTGTTCCGCTATCAACTGATCCAGCGAGCGCAGAACGCCAACAAACGCATCGTGTTGCCTGAAGGCAGCGAGCCGTTGACCGTGCAAGCTGCCGCGATCTGCCAGGCCCGAGGTATCGCCCGTTGCGTGTTGCTGGCAAAGCCCGAAGACGTGCAGGCCGTGGCCCGTGCCCAAGGGATCGAGTTGCCGCCCGGGCTGGAAATTCTCGATCCGGACCTGATCCGCGAACGCTACGTCGAGCCGATGGTTTCGCTGCGCAAGAGCAAAAGCCTCAACGCGCCGATGGCCGAACAGCAGTTGGAAGACACGGTGGTGATTGGCACCATGATGCTGGCGCTGGATGAAGTCGATGGCCTGGTGTCGGGGGTCATTCACTCCACCGCCAACACCATCCGCCCGGCCCTGCAACTGATCAAGACGGCGCCGGGCTGCACCCTGGTGTCGTCGGTATTCTTCATGCTGTTTCCGGAGCAAGTGCTGGTCTATGGCGACTGCGTGATGAACCCGCACCCGAGCGCCAGCGAGCTGGCCGAGATTGCGCTGCAAAGTGCCGATTCGGCCGCGGCGTTTGGCATCACGCCGCGCGTGGCGATGATCAGCTACTCCAGCGGTGAATCGGCCAGCGGTGAAGAAGTCGAGAAGGTTCGCGAAGCCACCCTGCTGGCCCATGAACAGCAAAACTCGCTGCTGATCGACGGCCCGTTGCAATACGACGCCGCCGCCAACGAAACCGTGGCCCGGCAACTGGCGCCGAACAGCCAGGTGGCCGGTCGCGCTACCGTGTTTGTGTTCCCTGACCTCAACACCGGCAACACCACCCACAAAGCCGTGCAGCGCAGCGCCGACTGCGTGAGCCTTGGACCGATGCTCCAGGGTCTGCGCAAACCGGTGAACGACCTGCCGCGAGGCGCGCAAGTCGACGACATCGTCTACACCATCGCATTGACCGCGATTCAGGCAGCCAACCGACCTATGGATGTTTAAATGCTGGATTTCCTACCTGCACCGGTTCGCGGTGTGATCGCTTCACTGCTGTTGGCGTTGAACACGATTCTGCTCTGCTCGTTCCTGTTCTGCGTGGCGCTGGTCAAGGCTCTGCCATTTGCTGTCACTCAACGTCTTGCGGGCTGGCTGATGAGCCACACCCACGAGGCCTGGATCAGCCTCAACAAAGGCTGGATGAACCTGGTCCGTCGCACGCGCTGGCACATCAGCGGCTTGCAAGGGCTCGACTACAAGCACTCGTACCTGATCACCAGCAACCACCAGAGCTGGGTCGACATTCTGGTGTTGCAGTACGTGCTCAATCGACGCATCCAGCCGTTGAAGTTCTTCCTCAAACAGGAACTGATCTGGGTGCCGGTGATTGGCCTGGCGTGGTGGGCTCTGGGCTTTCCGTTCATGAAACGCTACTCCAAGGCCTATCTGGAGAAGCATCCGGAGAAGAAAGGTAAAGACCTGGAAACCACCCGCAAGACCTGCGCGAAGTTTCGCAATAACCCGGTGGGGATTTTCAATTTCGTCGAGGGCACGCGGTTCACCGAGGGCAAGCATGCCCAGCAGAAATCACCGTTCAAATACCTGCTCAAACCCAAGGCCGGCGGCATTGCGTTTGTGCTGGATGCGATGGGCGAGCAACTGGAATCCATCGTCAACGTGACCATCCACTACCCCGCCGGCCGCCCGGGCTTCTGGGATTTGCTGTGCGGCAACGTCGCGGACGTGGTGGTGCACTTTGAAGAGCTGAAGATTCCACCGCAGTTCATTGGCAAGAACTACGACCAGGATGGTGAGTATCGGCTGCAGTTCCAGGGCTGGATCAATCAGATGTGGCAGGACAAGGATGCGCTGCTGGAACAGATGCACCGCGAGTATCCAGCCAAACGCTGATCCCCTGTGACTGATCGTTGCCTGATCGTTCCCACGCTCCGCGTGGGAATGCCTCAACGGACGCTCCGCGTTCGGCTCTGGAGGGGACGCAGAGCGTCCCGAGCTGCATTCCCACGCCGAGCGTGGGAACGATCATCTCAAGGACACAAAAAACCCGCCGGATGATCACTCATCGGCGGGTTTTTTATTAACGGCTAAGCCTTAGATCGCGCCACGCTTGCGCAGCAGATCCAGCACTTGCTTGACGCCTTCTTCCAGCGATACGGACTGGGTGTCGATCACCAGGTCGGCATCCAGCGGCACGTCGTACGGGAAGGACTCACCCGGGATGTTATCCCCGGCCGCCGCGTACAGGCCCTGTGGGTCACGCTCGGCGCATACAGTCGGCGAGGCCTGGACGTAGACCGTCAACAGACGTTCCTTGCCGATCAACTCCCGAGCCTGTTCACGACCTTCGGCACTCGGCGCAACGAACGCCGCCAGCGTCAGCAGACCGGCTTCGTTGAACTGACGCGCCACGTGCGCGGCACGACGCCAGTTCTCGGTACGCCCGGCGCGATCCTGGGGCAGACCTTTGTTGAGGTCGTGACGCAGGTTCTGGCCATCGAGTACGAACACCGCACGACCCAAATCGAACAGCTTGCGTTCAACCGCATACGCCAGAGTGCTCTTGCCCGCACCCGACAAACCGCTGAACAGCACGGTGGCCGGTTGCTGACCGAAGCGCTGGGCACGCTCTTCGGTGGCGACGTGAGCCAGCTTGCCGTGGTGGGTGCTGGTGCCATGGGCCAAAGGCTGGGCGACGATCATGCCAGCGCCGACGGTGCCATTGGTCAGGCGGTCGATGATGATGAACGCGCCGGTGGTGCGGTTGCTGTCGTAACCGTCGAGGGCAATCGGCGCATCGAGCGCGATCTTGACCTTGCCGATCTCGTTCAGTTGCAACGCGCTGGCCGGACCTTCTTCCAGGGTGTTGACGTCGACCTTGTTGACGATGCTGGCGATGGAACCCGGCACATAACTGGTGGCGCGTTTGATGTCGTACTTCTTGCCCGGCAGCATCGGCTCTTCAGCCATCCACACCAGCATCGCTTCGAAGCTGTCGGTCACCGGTGGCACGTTGTCGGCATGCACCAACAGGTCGCCACGGGAGATGTCGATTTCGTCTTCCATGGTCAGCGTGACTGCCTGACCTGGACCTGCATGCTCCAACTCACCTTCGAAGGTGACGATGGATTTCACGCGGCTGCTCTTGCCCGACGGCAGGACCACGACTTCGTCGCCCTTGTGCACGATGCCGCTGGCCAGGGTGCCGGCGAAACCACGGAAGTTCAGGTTCGGACGGTTGACGTACTGCACCGGGAAACGCAGATCGGTGAAGTTGCGGTCGCCCGCCACTTCCACAGTCTCGAGGATTTCCATCAGCGACTGGCCGGTGTACCACGGCGAGCGCTCGGACTTGTTCACCACGTTGTCGCCCTTGAGCGCCGACATCGGCACGAAGTGCATGCTGGTCGGCTTGAGCTTCAGGCCTTCGGCGAACTTCAGGTAGTCGGCCTTGATCGACTCGAACACACCCTGATCGAAGCCCTTGAGGTCCATCTTGTTGATGGCGACGACGATGTGCTTGATGCCCAGCAACGAGGCGATGAAGCTGTGGCGGCGGGTCTGGGTCTGCACGCCGTAACGGGCATCGACCAGGATGATCGCCAGGTCACAGGTGGAAGCACCGGTGGCCATGTTGCGGGTGTACTGCTCATGGCCGGGCGTGTCGGCGATGATGAATTTGCGCTTGGCGGTGGAGAAATAGCGGTACGCGACATCGATGGTGATGCCCTGTTCACGCTCGGCCTGCAGGCCATCGACCAGCAACGCCAGGTCGATGTCTTCACCGGTGGTGCCGACTTTTTTCGAGTCGCGGGTAATGGCTTCCAGGTGATCTTCGTAGATCATCTTGGAATCGTGCAGCAGGCGCCCGATCAGGGTGCTCTTGCCGTCGTCGACGTTACCGCAGGTCAAAAAGCGCAGCAGCTCTTTACGTTCGTGCTGGCCCAGGTAGGCGAGGATGTCCTCGCTGATCAAATCAGATGCGTGCGACATAACAACCCCTTAGAAATAACCCTGACGTTTTTTGTCTTCCATGGAGCCTGCGCCATCGTGGTCGATGACACGGCCCTGGCGCTCGGAAGTTCGCGTCAGGAGCATTTCCTGAATGATGTCCGTAAGGCTTTCGGCCTCGGACTCCACCGCGCCCGTCAACGGGTAGCAGCCAAGGGTGCGGAAACGCACTTTCTTTTTGACGATGCGCGCTTTGTCTTCATCGCTCAGGTGTTCGAGGATGCGCTCATCGTCGATCATGATCAGCGTGCCGTTCTTCTCGATGACTTCACGCTCGGCGGCGAAGTACAGCGGGACGATCGGGATGCCTTCAAGGTAGATGTACTGCCAGATGTCCAGTTCGGTCCAGTTCGACAGCGGGAACACGCGGATCGATTCGCCTTTGTTGACCTTGCCGTTGTAGACGTTCCACAGCTCGGGACGCTGGTTCTTCGGATCCCAGCGGTGCTTGCTGTCGCGGAACGAGTACACGCGCTCTTTGGCGCGGGATTTCTCTTCATCGCGGCGGGCACCGCCGAAAGCGGCATCGAAACCATACTTGTCCAGAGCCTGTTTCAGGCCTTCGGTCTTCATGATGTCGGTGTGCTTGGCACTGCCGTGGGTGAACGGGTTGATGTTCTGCGCCACGCCATCGGGGTTGACGTGGGTGATCAGGTCCAGGCCCAGCTCAGCGACCATCTTGTCGCGGAACTTGTACATCTCCTGGAATTTCCAGCGGGTGTCGACGTGCATCACCGGAAACGGCAATTTGCCCGGGAAGAACGCCTTGCGTGCCAGGTGCAGCATCACGGCGGAGTCTTTACCGATGGAGTACAGCATCACCGGGTTGTCGAACTCGGCGGCCACCTCGCGGATGATGTGGATGCTTTCCGCCTCCAGCTGTTTCAGATGCGTCAGTTTGTCGACCATGGCTACTCACGAAATCTTTCTTATGAACGGCCAGCGGGCCGTGTTCGAGCGAGGAATCCTAGCACAGCGACCTCTTCTAATCAGGACGCCAACTAGATCGAAAGAGCATATGAATATGCCTGCCTGTTTGGGCCAAGCTCCCGTAGGAGCGAGGCTTGCCCGCGAAAAACGATAACGCGATTTAGTCAGGTACACCGCGTTATCTTCTTCGCGGGCAAGCCTCGCTCCTACAAAGGGAGGGTGTGGTCAGATGGGATTCGGGCAATCGATGAAGATGTGCTCGAGGGCAAAGCGCCTTGCCAGGTAATCGCCCAAGGCCTGCACGCCATAACGCTCGGTGGCGTGGTGACCGGCTGCAATGAAACTGATGTCGTTTTCCCGGGCGCTGTGGAAGGTCTGCTCCGACGCTTCGCCGCTGAGGTACAGGTCGACGCCCGCCAACACGGCTTGATCGATATAGCCCTGGCCACCACCGGTGCACCAGCCGACTCGGCGGATCATGTTGCTGCCTTCGATCAGCAGCGGTTCGCGGCCCATGACTTCCTGCACACGGCGGGCGAAATCGCGAGGGGTCGCCGGCTCGTTCAATGAACCGACCAGCCCGACGATCTTCAGGTTATCCGGGTCCAGCGGACCTTCGACAGTAATGTCCAGCTGCCGCGCCAGTTGTACGTTATTGCCAACCTCCGGGTGCAGGTCCAGCGGCAGGTGATACGACAGCAGGCTGATGTCGTGCTTGAGCAAGGTTTTCAAGCGGCGCTGCTTCATGCCGGTGATGCACGGATTTTCGCCCTTCCAGAAATATCCGTGGTGCACCAGCACCAGATCGGCATTGGCTTGCACGGCGGCATCGAGCAAGGCCTGGCTGGCGGTGACGCCACTGACGATGCGCATCACCTGCGGCCGGCCTTCGACCTGCAGGCCATTGGGGCAGTAATCGGCAATTTTCGAACTGGCGAGGTAACGGTCGGCTTCTTCGACCAGGGTGCTCAGGGCGACGGCCATAAAAGACTCCTAAATATCCCGTTCAGAGGCACGCGCGGCCTCGTATAATGCGCGTCATTATGAGCGGTCTCATTCCGCCTGCAACTCTCTCAGGACGTGCTTAATGCTCAAGGCGCTGCGTTTTTCCGGCTGGCCGCTGTTGGCCGGCGTGCTTGTCGCTCTGTTAATCATCCAGCGTTACCCGCAGTGGGTCGGGCTTCCAAGCCTCGACGTCAACCTGCAGCAAGCGCCGCAAACCACCAGCATGAAAGAAGGCCCGGTCTCCTATTCCGACGCGGTAACCACCGCCGCGCCATCGGTGGTGAACCTGTACACCACCAAGGTCATCAACAAACCCAGCCATCCGCTGTTCGAGGATCCGCAGTTCCGGCGCTTCTTCGGCGACAACTCGCCGAAGCAGAAACGTATGGAATCGAGCCTCGGTTCCGGCGTGATCATGAGCCCGGAAGGTTACATCCTGACCAACAACCACGTGACCACCGGTGCCGATCAAATCGTCGTGGCGCTCAAGGATGGACGTGAAACCCTGGCTCGCGTGATCGGCAGCGATCCGGAAACCGACCTCGCGGTGCTGAAGATCGACTTGAAAAACCTGCCTTCGATCACTGTCGGCCGCTCGGACAACATCCGCATCGGCGACGTCGCGCTGGCCATCGGCAACCCGTTCGGCGTCGGCCAGACCGTGACCATGGGCATCATCAGCGCCACCGGGCGCAATCAACTGGGCCTGAACAACTACGAAGACTTCATTCAAACCGATGCCGCGATCAACCCCGGCAACTCCGGTGGTGCGCTGGTAGATGCCAACGGCAACCTGACCGGTATCAACACGGCGATCTTCTCCAAGTCCGGCGGCTCTCAAGGCATCGGCTTTGCGATTCCGGTGAAACTGGCGATGGAAGTGATGAAATCGATCATCGAGCACGGCCAGGTTATTCGTGGCTGGCTGGGTATTGAAGTACAACCGTTGTCCCAGGAGCTGGCGGAATCGTTCGGTCTTTCGGGGCGCCCGGGCATTGTCGTGGCCGGGATTTTCCGTGACGGCCCGGCGCAGAAAGCCGGGCTGCAACTGGGCGACGTGATTCTTGCCATCGATGGCGAACCTGCGGGTGATGGCCGCCGCTCGATGAACCAGGTCGCGCGGATCAAACCGACTGACAAGGTCACGATTCAAGTCATGCGTAACGGCAAGGAAATCAAACTGACGGCAGAAATCGGTTTGCGTCCGCCGCCGGCGCCGGTGAAAGAAAAAGAAGAGAAATAAGCCAGGCCCGATCAATTCGGGTCAATGGAAGACATTCTCATCGGACATGTTATATTGTTTCAATTCTAGCAATTGGAACAACATAACATGTCGTCTCGAACAAAGTCCTGCGTGGCAAGTCTTGCCCTCGGGCTGCTGGGTGAACCGGTCTTCGCCGAACAATCCCAGGCATTGGAACTGGACGCCATCAGCGTCACTTCCGACTACGAATCCCCCACCGGGCCTGTCGCTGGCTACCGCGCCACCCGCTCTGCCAGCGCGACCAAGACCGATACCGCCATCCGCGACATCCCGCAATCGATCAGCGTGGTCCCCGTCAGCGTGCTCGACGATCTAGGCAGTACCCACGTTGAGCGCGCGCTGGACTTTGCCGGCGGGGTTTCCAGACAGAACAACTTCGGTGGCCTGACGCTGTACGAATACAGCGTGCGCGGCTTCACCACATCGGAGTTCTACAAGGACGGTTTCAGCGCCAACCGTGGCTACCCGAGCTCGCCGGATGTGGCGAACATCGAGCGCATCGAAGTGCTTAAAGGCCCCGCCGCCAGCTTGTATGGGCGAGGTGATCCGGGTGGCACGGTGAACATCGTCACCAAGAAACCTCAGCCCGAAGCCTTCGCGACCCTGCACACCAGCGCGGGCAGTTGGGATCGTTATCGCACGGCGCTGGACGTCAACACGCCACTCGATGACCAGGGCAACCTGCTGTCGCGGGTGAATCTGGCCGTCGAGGACAACCACAGCTTTCGCGATCACGTCGACAGCCAGCGGGTGTTTGTCGCGCCTTCCTTCAGTTGGCAACTGAACCCGGACACCAGCCTGCTGGTAGAGAGTGAATTCGTTCGTCACAGCTCGACCTTCGATCGCGGCATCGTCGCACCCGACAACACCTGGAGTGGCGTATCCCGTTCGACCTTCCTCGGCGAACCCGACGATGGCGACATCGACAACCACAACAATCAGCTGCAGGCCGCCCTCGAGCATCAGCTCAACGACACCTGGAAATTGCGCCTGGCCAGCCATTACAAGCAAGGCAAACTCTGGGGCTTCGCCTCGGAGGCGCGCCCGCTGAATGCCGACGGCCATACCGTCAACCGCCGTTATCGAGAACGTGACAACAATTGGCACGACAGCATTACCCAACTCGAACTGCGCGGCTTTTTCGACACCGGCCACTTGCAGCACGAATTGTTGATCGGCAGCGAATACGAGAACTTTCGCAAGAACGAGCGGGTGACAACCATTGCCGGCAGCCCCTACGCCATCGATATCTACCAACCGGTCTACGGTCAGCCAAAACCCAACGGCGCACGTTCCGGTACGGACTTCTTCGAGCATGTCGAGAGCCATGCACTGAACCTGCAGGACCAGATCATTTTCAACGACAAACTGCGCGGGCTGCTCGGTGTGCGGTTCGAACACTTCGAGCAACGCATCGACGATCGCACCCGTGGCGCCACCAGCAACCAGACTCACGACGCGCTGACCCAAAGGGCCGGTTTGCTGTACCAACTGACGCCTGAGGTCGGCCTGTTCGCCAACGCCTCCACTTCGTTCAAACCGAACAATGGCCTGGACGCGGCCGGTAAATCCTTCGACCCGGAAGAAGGCATCGGCTACGAGATCGGGATCAAGAGTGAGCTGTTCGATGACCGTTTGAGCAGCACCCTTGCCGCTTTCCATATTGAAAAAGAAAACGTCCTCGCCCTCGACCCGGCTACAGATACCAGCCGCGCCATGGGCAAGGCACGCAGCCAGGGAATCGATCTGCAAGTGACCGGGCAAGTCACCGACGCTGTCCGGCTGATCGGCGCCTTCGCCTACATCGATGCTGAAGTCACTGAAGGCGACAAGGTCATTCCCACCGGCAGCCGCATTCTCGGCGTGGCCAAACGCAGTGGCAGTCTGTTGGGGGTTTATGAGTTCCAGGACGGTCGACTGCGCGGTTCGGACGTTGGCGCCGCGTTCACTTACGTCGGTGATCGCTCGGGTGAAGCCGGCAGCGACTTTGAACTACCTGCCTACCACACCGTCGACCTGCTGGCCCATTACAAGGCCAGCGACAACGTCACGCTGGGCCTGAACCTGAACAACCTTTTCGACGAGAAATACTTCGAGCGCTCCTACAGCAACTACTGGGTCAACCCCGGCGAGCCGCGCAATTTCACTGTCAGCCTGACACTCACTCTGTAAAAGGAAGTCCCCATGCACCCACTCAAACCCCTGGCACTGCTCGGCTTGCTGTTTGCCACAGAAGTCTCGGCCCACGGCCTGTGGACCGAACAACGTCGAGGCAACATCGAGGTCATTTACGGTCACGGCGCCGAAGACAATGCTTTCAAGGCACAAAAAATCAGCGGCGCCTGGGCTTATGACGGCCATGGAAAAATGATTCCGGTGACGGTACAGCGGCTGCCCGATCACGCACGCCTGCAACCACTTAAACCACCCGCCGTGATGGCGGTGGCGCTCGACAATGGCATGTGGTCGCAGACCAGCGACAAGAAATGGATCAACGAAGGCCGCAGCAAGGTACCGGGGGCGATCGAGGCGACCCAGACGTTCAAGTACAGCCTGGCGATTTATCAGCCGGGGGCGAAGTTGCCCAAACTTGATCAACTGAAATTGCTGATTCTGCCTGAGGTCGATCCGCTGACTGTAGGGCCGGGCGGATCATTGCCGGTGCGAGTATTGCTGGATGGCAAACCGGCGGCGGGCGTGAAGTTGGTGGGGGACTATCGCAACGCACCGAATACCTTGAGCACCGAAACCGATGCACAGGGTCGGGCACACGTGGTGGTGCGCAATGAAGGCTTGAACGTGATTTCGGCGCAGATGGAAGTGCCGGTAAAAGACAGCCCTGACGTGAACAGTCGCGGGCTGTTCAGCTCGCTGACGTTCCTAGGCGAGCCGCATCACGAGTAACCCATAAAACCTTGTAGGAGCGAAATGCTGTTCACTTAAGGACGAACACTGTACCCGTGGCGAGGGAGCTGACGTGCTCTTAAGTGAAGAGCGAGGCTTGCACGCGAAGGACGATGGCTCGGTATTCGTTTTTTACCGAGTCGTCCTTTTTCGCGGGCAAGCCTCGCTCCTACAGATTCCGGGCCGGTTTAGAGATCGCCTAAACCGTCGATCAGCGCCTGGTTCTGCTCTGGCGTACCGATGCTGATCCGCAGGAACTGCGCAATCCGCTCCTGCTTGAAGTGCCGAACGATCACGCCTTGCTCACGCAACTTCGCCGCAAGCCCTGCCGCATCGTGCTGCGGGTGACGGGCAAAAATGAAGTTGGCCGCCGATGGCAGCACCTCAAAACCCTTCTCCTCCAACTGCGCAACAACCTTCTGGCGATTCTCGATCACCAATCGGCACGTCTTGTCGAAATACTCGCGGTCCTCGAATGCGGCGGCGGCGCCGACATTGGCCATGCGATCCAGCGGATAAGAGTTGAAACTGTTCTTGATCCGCTCCAGCGCCTCGATCAGGTCCGGATGGCCGACTGCCAGACCCACCCGCAGTCCCGCCAGGGAACGGGACTTGGACAGGGTCTGGGTCACCAGCAGATTTGGATAGCGGTCCACCAGCGCAATCGCGGTTTCACCGCCGAAGTCGATGTACGCCTCATCGACCACCACCACCGAATCCGGATTCGCCTTGAGAATCTGCTCGACCGCTTCAAGTGCCAGCAGGCAACCGGTCGGCGCGTTCGGGTTGGGGAAGATGATCCCGCCGTTCGGTTTGGCATAGTCCGCCGGGTTGATCCGGAACTGCTCGTCCAGCGGTACGGCGTCGAACGTGATGCCATACAACCCGCAGTAGACCGGGTAAAAGCTGTAGCTGATGTCCGGGAACAGCAATGGCTGATTGTGTTGCAGCAGACCGTGGAAGATGTGCGCCAGCACTTCATCGGAACCGTTACCGAGAAACACCTGATTGCTCTGCACGCCGTAGTATTTGGCCACGGCATTCTTCAACAGATCGCTGTTGGGGTCCGGGTACAGGCGCAGGTTGTCGTTCAGCTCAGCCTGCATCGCTGCCAGGGCTTTGGGCGATGGACCGTACGGGTTTTCGTTGGTGTTGAGCTTCACCAGCTTCGCCAGTTTTGGCTGTTCGCCCGGCACGTAAGGCACCAGATTCTTGACGAACGGGCTCCAGAATTTACTCATCTCAGTTCCCCTTCTTGTCGTCAACGATGCGGTATTCGGCGCTACGGGCGTGCGCGGTCAGCGACTCGCCACGAGCCAGCACGGAAGCGGTTTTACCGAGTTCCGAAGCACCCTGTTCTGAGCAGAAGATGATCGACGAACGTTTCTGGAAGTCATACACACCCAGCGGCGACGAGAAGCGCGCAGTACCGGAAGTCGGCAGCACGTGGTTCGGGCCGGCGCAGTAATCGCCCAGCGCTTCGGACGTGTGTCGGCCCATGAAAATCGCCCCGGCGTGACGAATCTGCGGCAACCAGGCTTGTGGATCGGCAACCGACAGCTCCAGGTGCTCCGGCGCGATACGGTTGGCCACTTCCATGGCTTGTTCCATGTCGCGCACCTTGATCAACGCACCACGGCCATTGATCGAGGTTTCGATGATCGTGGCGCGTTCCATGGTCGGCATCAGCTTGGCGATGCTGGCCGCGACCTTGTCGAGAAACTCGGCATCCGGGCTGACCAGAATCGCCTGGGCGTCTTCGTCGTGCTCGGCCTGGGAGAACAGGTCCATGGCGATCCAGTCCGGATCGGTCTGACCGTCGCACACCACAAGAATTTCCGACGGACCGGCGATCATGTCGATACCGACCTGGCCGAACACGTGGCGCTTGGCGGTGGCGACGTAGATGTTGCCCGGGCCGACCACCTTGTCGACCTTCGGCACGCTTTCGGTGCCGTAGGCCAATGCCGCAACGGCTTGCGCACCGCCGATGGTGAAGACCCGGTCGACCCCGGCGATGCAGGCAGCGGCCAGCACCAGTTCGTTGATCTCACCACGCGGGGTTGGCACCACCATGACCACTTCGGTCACGCCGGCAACCTTGGCCGGAATGGCGTTCATCAGCACCGACGATGGATAAGAAGCCTTGCCGCCCGGTACGTACAGCCCAGCGCGATCCAGCGGCGTGACTTTCTGGCCCAACACCGTGCCGTCGGCCTCGGTGTAGCTCCAGGAGTCCTGTTTCTGCTTTTCGTGGTAACTGCGCACACGGGCGGCAGCGACTTCGAGCGCTTCGCGCTGCGCCACGGAGATGCGGGTCAATGCCAGCTCCAGGCGCTCACGCGGCAGGATCAAGTCGGCCATGGACTTGACGTCCAAACCGTCGAACTGGCGGGTAAAGTCCACCAGCGCCGCGTCACCGCGCTCGCGCACAGCCTTGATGATGTCCAGCACTCGCTGATTGACCGAGTCGTCAGACACACTTTCCCAGCTCAGCAGATGATCCAGATGATGCGCGAAATCCGGGTCAGCAGCGTTGAGTCGGCGAATTGCAGTCGGTGCGGTCATAGCGAGAGCCTCATAGGAATGGCAAAAAACTCAGGCGCCCGAAGCTAACATTCGATCCGCTTGGGCACCTGAGAATTCTGGCTATGAGGCGGATAGACGGCGCGACTCAGCGTCGCGCAGGTGAATCAGCCGCGGTGTCGAGACTCCACTGCCTTGCGCAGGGTGTCGATCAACGCCTGGATACGGGCGTGCTGCATTTTCATCGAAGCTTTGTTGACGATCAGACGGGAGCTGATGGCCGCAATGAAATCCTGTGGCTCCAGGCCATTGGCCCGCAGCGTGTTGCCGGTGTCGACCACGTCGATGATCTTGTCGGCAAGACCGATCAGCGGTGCCAGTTCCATCGAACCGTACAGCTTGATGATGTCGACCTGGCGACCCTGTTCGGCGTAGTAACGCTTGGCAACGTTAACGAACTTGGTGGCGATGCGCAGGCGGCCCTTGGGCTCGACCGCGCCGACCTTGCCAGCCGTCATCAACTTGCATTGGGCGATTTGCAGGTCCAGTGGCTCATACAAGCCCTGGCCGCCGTATTCCATCAGCACGTCTTTACCGGCGACACCGAGGTCGGCGGCACCATGCTCGACATAGGTCGGCACGTCGGTGGCACGCACGATCAGCAGGCGTACATCTTCCTGGGTCGTGGGAATGATCAGCTTGCGGCTCTTGTCCGGATTCTCGGTCGGCACGATGCCCGCTTCAGCGAGAAGCGGCAGGGTGTCGTCAAGGATGCGGCCCTTGGACAGTGCGATGGTCAACATGGGAAACGTCAGTCCTTATCAAGGTACTCATGCCCGGTCGCAAACGGCGCCGGACACACATCGAGCCGGAAACCGGCTCGACTTCAACAATTCAACGGGCATGTCCTTATGCCCCTGCAGCAGGAACTAGCCCGGAACGCGACGGATCTTGGCGCCCAGCATCTGCAGTTTCTCTTCGATGCACTCGTAACCACGGTCGATGTGGTAGATGCGATCGATGAGGGTGTCGCCTTCGGCAATCAGTGCCGAGATCACCAGGCTGGCCGAAGCGCGCAGGTCGGTAGCCATGACTGGCGCGCCCTTGAGCTTTTCGGTACCGGTGACGATGGCGGTGTTGCCTTCGACCTGGATCTTGGCGCCCATGCGGTGCAGTTCGTAAACGTGCATGAAGCGGTTTTCGAAGATCGTCTCGATCACAGCACCGGTGCCTTCGGCAATGGCGTTGAGGGAGATGAACTGCGCTTGCATGTCGGTCGGGAACGCCGGGTACGGAGCGGTCCGCACGTTGACGGCTTTTGGCCGCTTGCCGTGCATGTTCAGCTCGATCCAGTCTTCGCCGCAGGTGATTTCGGCACCCGCTTCGCGCAGTTTTTCCAGCACGGCTTCAAGGATGGTCGGATCAGTGTCCTTGACCTTCACGCGCCCGCCGGTCACGGCAGCAGCAACCAGGTAAGTACCGGTTTCGATACGGTCCGGCATCACCTTGTAAGTGGTGGTGTGCAGACGCTCGACGCCATCGATGGTGATGGTATCGGTACCGGCGCCGGAAACCTTGGCACCCATGGCATTCAGGAAGTTTGCCAGGTCGACGACTTCAGGCTCGCGCGCGGCGTTGGCCAGAACGCTGCGGCCCTTGGCCAGGGCGGCGGCCATCATGATGTTCTCGGTACCGGTCACGCTGACGGTATCGAAGAAGAAGTGCGCACCGCGCAGGCCGCCTTCAGGCGCCTTGGCCTTGATGTAGCCGCCTTCGACGTCGATGATCGCGCCCATGGCTTCAAGACCACGGATGTGCAGGTCAACCGGACGCGAGCCAATGGCGCAACCGCCAGGCAGGGCAACTTCGGCTTCGCCGAAACGGGCAACCATCGGTCCCAGTACCAGAATCGACGCACGCATGGTTTTAACCAGTTCGTACGGAGCGATCAGGGTCTTGATGGTGCGAGGGTCGATCTCGACTGCCAGCTTCTCGTCGATCACCGGCTCGATGCCCATGCGACCGAACAGCTCGATCATGGTGGTGATGTCGTGCAGGTGCGGCAGGTTGGCAACGGTGACCGGGCCATCGCACAGCAGCGTGGCAGCCAGGATCGGCAGGGCAGAGTTCTTTGCCCCGGAGATGCGGATTTCGCCGTCAAGACGAGCACCGCCAGTAATAATCAATTTATCCATAAGAATCTCGACGCCCTTGGGCTCAGGTGCGCTCGGCCCAGGCCGCGCTGCTGAAAAATTTCATAGTGACCGCATGGATGCTGCCATCGGTGATCCATGGGTTCAAATGGGCATAGATCTGCTGCTGACGCTTCACCGGGCTCAACGCCGCCAGTTCATCGCTAATCACGTTCAGCTGGAAATTGCAGCCTTCGCCCTCGACTTCAACCTTTGTTCCGGGCAGCTTTCCTTCAAGGAAGCTCTTCACTTCTACGGCCTGCATGCTCAACCTCAATCGGCGCCCTGTGCGCGCGGGTCGGACATCATACAAAAAAGCCCCGCGCCTGCGAACCCCGCGGAGCAGGACTCTGACGGGGGGCTTCTTTATAGATGCGGGTTAGGGATGCGCCAACAGCTCGGTCAGCTCGCTGACCTGAGCGATTTCACGCATGTCTTCCGGCATTGCGCGGATGCTCAGCGCCTTGCCGGCAGCCTGTGCGTCGCGCATGAAACACAGCAGCAACGACAAACCGACGCTGCTGGATTTTTCTACCGCCGAACAATCGACCACCACTGTCGCCGCCTTGCTGGCCTTGATCAGCGCCTGCCCCTGCTGACGCAAGGCCGGGCCGGTGCGGTAGTCCAGCACGCCGCTGAGCCGCAGCTCGCCGGCTTCGTCCATCCGGACTGCCGACTCACTCATTGAGTTTGCTTCTCGGACGATTGTTCGGCAGTTTCCTTGGCCTTGGCGACTTCCCCGGCCCAACCATTGATGGTCTTGTCCAGATCGTTGCCATTGCGCTGCATTGCATCGGCGAACTGATCGCGGAACAGCTTGCCGATGTTGATGCCGTTGATGATGACGTTACGCAGTTTCCATTCGCCATTGATTTTTTCGAGGGTGTAGGACACTGGGTAGATCGCACCGCTGCTGCCCTTGACCGTCATGCCGACACTGGTGCGGTCCCCGGACTCCTCCTTGGGAGCGTCAACGGTGATGCCCTGGTTGTTGTACTCCAGCAAGGCGTTGCCATAGAACTGGAACAGACCTTTCTTGAAGTTCTCTTCGAAGGTCTTCATCTGTGCAGGCGTGGCTTTGCGCGAGTACTTGACCGTCATGATGCTTTTGGAGATGCCCTCGGCATCGACAACAGGCCCGACAATCGTGTTCAGCGCGTTATAGAAGTCTTGCGGATCTTGCTTGTATTTCTCTTTGTTGGCGGCCAGGTCGGCCAGCATCCGATTGGTGGTGTCCTGGACAAGGTCATGCGCGGAAGGGGCCGCCACGGCGTTAGCCATCAACGGCACGGCCGCGAGCAATATCAACAGGCCACGTCGCAAGGTAGAGATCATTTACAAATTCCTCATTTGGGGTCTTTGCTAACGGTGTTGAGAAGGAACTTCCCGATCAAGTCCTCGAGCACCAGCGACGACTGCGTGTCATGGATGGTCCCGCCATCCTTGAGCAACGCTTCTTCCCCGCCCACGCTGATACCGATGTACTTCTCGCCCAACAGGCCAGCGGTCAGGATAGATGCAGTGGAATCCGCCGGCAGATTATCTACACGCTTTTCCAGCTGCATGGTCACCCGACCGGTGAAACTGTCGCGGTCCAGATCGATCGCTGTGACCTTGCCGATAGTGACACCGGCCATGGTCACTTTAGCTCTGACCGTCAAACCGGCGATATTGTCGAAATACGCATAAAGTTTATAGGTGTCGGTGCTCGGGCTCGGGGACAGGCCACTGACCCGCAATGCCAGCAGCAACAAAGCCAGGATGCCAGCCAGCAAGAAAAGGCCGACACCGATTTCCAGGGTGCGGTTTTGCATCAGAAATCTCCAAACATCAAGGCGGTCAGAATAAAGTCCAGACCGAGGACTGCCAACGAGGCATAGACCACGGTCTTGGTAGTGGCGCGACTGATTCCCTCGGAAGTGGGCTCGCAGTCATAGCCTTGGAATACGGCGATCCAGGTCACGACGAAGGCAAATACGATGCTTTTGATGATGCCGTTGAGCACATCGTCAGTGAAGGTCACACTGTTCTGCATGTTCGACCAGTAGGAGCCCTCGTAGACACCCAGCCAGTCGACAGCCACCCACGAACCACCCCAGATGCCCACCACGCTGAAAATCATCGCCAGCACCGGCAGGGAAATGAAGCCGGCCCACAGGCGCGGGGCAATGATGTACTTGAGCGGGTCGACACCGATCATTTCCAGGCTGGAAAGCTGTTCGGTGGATTTCATGTTGCCGATCTCGGCTGTCAGCGCCGAACCGGCACGCCCGGCAAACAGCAACGCGGTCACGACCGGCCCCAGCTCACGCAAAAGCGTCAGCGCGACCATCTGCCCTACCGCCTGCTCCGAGCCGTAGCTGGACAAAATGTTGAAGCCTTGCAGCGCCAGCACCATACCGATGAACACCCCGGAGACCACAATGATCACCAGGGACATCACGCCTACCGAATGCAGTTGCTTGACCAGCAGACCGAAACCGCCGCCGATACCGCCGCGACCCAGCAGTGCGTGAAACAGAAACAGCGTCGAGCGCCCGAACACCGCCAGCACATCGATGCCGGCGTGGCCGAACCGGCGCACTCGTTCCAATAGTGAAATCTTGCGCATCAACGCTTCCCCAGAAGATCTGCGCGGTAATCCGTCGCTGGAAAGTGGTACGCGACCGGACCATCGGGTTCACCGGTCATGAATTGACGGATACGCGGGTCGTCCGAGTTCATCAGTTCGTCCGGCGTGCCCTGCCCCAGCACCTGCCCGTCGCCCACTACATAGATGTAGTCGGCAATGCTCGCGGTTTCGGCCAGGTCGTGGGAAACCACGATACTGGTGATGCCCAAGGCATCATTGAGCAAGCGGATCAGGCGCACCAATACGCCCATGGCGATCGGGTCCTGGCCAACGAAGGGCTCGTCATACATGAGAATCTGGGGATCGAGCGCAATGGCCCGCGCCAGCGCGACACGACGCTTCATGCCGCCGGACAGTTCGTCGGGCATCAGGTCGATGGCACCGCGCAAACCTACGGCCTGCAATTTGAGCAGGACGATATCCCGGATCATTTCTTCCGGCAGCTCGGTGTGAACGCGCAGTGGAAAAGCCACGTTCTCGAATACATCGAGATCGGTAAACAGTGCGCCACTCTGGAACAGCACGCCCATGTGCTTGCGGGCATCGAACAGATCGCTGCGCGACAACGTCGGCAGGTTCTGCCCATTGACCCAGACTTCGCCGCTATTGGGCCGCAATTGTGCGCCCATCAACCGCAACAGCGTAGTCTTGCCACACCCGGAAGGTCCCATGATGCCGGTGACCTTGCCGCGGGGAATACGGATATCGACGTTATTGAAAATGCTGCGCGCACCGCGCTTGAAGGTCAGTCCCTTCAGCTCGACCGCGTAGGCGTTATCGGCACTCATCTAAACTCCTTGCGATGCAGCCTCTCACTCGGACGCCTGACTTTCTGACGAAAGCACATGCCTCTCGGGCGGGCCGAACTGGCGGCGAACTATATCACTGCAATGGTCACGCGCCCAAGGCCAAAGCCGGGCCATATTCGGTCACATGCCCGCCATGACGCGTCATTTAGAGGGATTGAGTAACAAGGAATGACAATGCGCGACGAACTTGCGTGAGGGTTTCGATCATAACCGCTATAATCGCCGCCTTTTCATCAGGCTAAACGATTTCTGACATGAGCCAATCCAGCGACCTGATTCAATCCGCCCAACGCACCATTCGCCTCGAAGTGGAAGCCGTACAAGGCTTGCTGCCACAAATCGATGCGGATTTCGTACGCGCCTGCGAGATGATTCTGGCCAGCAAAGGCCGCGTAGTCGTGGTCGGCATGGGCAAGTCGGGGCACATCGGCAACAAGATCGCCGCCACCCTGGCCAGCACCGGCACCACGGCATTTTTTGTCCACCCCGCCGAAGCCAGCCATGGCGACATGGGCATGATCACCCGGGACGACATCATTCTCGCGCTGTCGAACTCCGGCTCGACCAATGAAATCGTCACCCTGCTGCCACTGATCAAGCGCCTGGGCATCCAGCTGATCAGCATGACCGGCAACCCTGACTCGCCGCTGGCCAAGGCCGCCGAGGTGAACCTGAATGTTCACGTCGAGCACGAAGCCTGCCCGCTGAACCTGGCGCCGACTTCATCGACGACCGCCGCACTGGTCATGGGCGATGCCCTGGCCGTTGCCTTGCTTGAAGCCCGCGGCTTTACCGCTGAAGATTTCGCGTTCTCGCACCCGGGCGGCGCCCTGGGCCGACGCCTGCTGCTGAAAGTGGACAACGTCATGCACGCCGGTCAGGAGCTCCCACAGGTCCAGCGCGGCACCCTGCTCAAGGATGCATTGATGGAAATGACCCGCAAGGGTCTGGGCATGACGGTGATCCTTGAAACCAATGGCAAACTGGCCGGGATCTTTACCGACGGTGATTTGCGCCGCACCCTGGACCGCAGCATCGACATCCATAGCGTCACGATCGATCAGGTCATGACCGCCCACGGCAAGACTGCCCGCGCCGAAATGCTCGCCGCCGAGGCCCTGAAAATCATGGAAGACCACAAGATCAACGCACTGGTCGTGGTTGACGACGAAGACCGTCCGGTCGGCGCCTTGAACATGCACGACTTGCTGCGCGCGGGGGTAATGTAATGAGTACCGACCTGTTGCAACGCGGCCAGGCAATCAAACTGGCGGTTTTCGACGTCGACGGCGTTCTCACCGACGGTCGCCTGTATTTCCTTGAAGACGGCAGTGAATTCAAGACATTCAATACGCTCGACGGGCAAGGCATCAAAATGCTGATGAACGCCGGCGTACAGACCGCCATCATCAGCGGCCGCAAGACCCCGGTGGTCGAACGTCGGGCAAAAAACCTCGGCATTCCTCATCTGTTCCAGGGGCGCGAAGACAAACTGGTGGTTCTCGACGGTCTTCTTGAGCAATTAGGCTTAAGCTATGAACAGGTCGCCTACCTCGGTGACGACCTGCCGGACCTGCCGGTGATTCGCCGCGTCGGTTTGGGCATGGCTGTGGCCAATGCCGCCAGCTTCGTGCGCGAGCACGCCCACGGCGTCACGATGGCCCGCGGTGGAGAAGGTGCCGCCCGTGAATTCTGCGAACTGATCCTGCGCGCCCAGGGCCGCCTCGATGCGGCCAACGCCGCGTACCTGTGAGCCAAACATGCTGAGCAAAAAAATACGCAACATACTGCTGTTCGGCTGCATCACGGCGATTTTCGCCGCGGTCGGCTATTGGAACATCAGTCCGGAACGCTTCCTCGACAAGCCGGTCGTGCAGGTCGATAACAGCGCAATTGATTACTACGCCATCAATGCCCATAGCGTGCAGTTCCTGCCCGATGGCAAGTTGCAGTATGAAATGACTTCGGACAAGGTCGAGCACCTGAAAGCGACTGAAGTAACGCTACTGACCAATCCGGACCTGAACATGTTCCGCGGCACGCAGTTTCCATGGCATGTCCAGAGCGATAAGGGTGAAGTCAATCCAGACGGCACCCAGGTCGAACTGATCGACTCGGTACGCATCACCCGCTTCGATGAGAAAAACCGCAGAACCCTGATCACCACCACTCGTATGACGGTGTTCCCGCAGCAGCAATATGCGCAGACCGAGCAACCCGTTAGAATCGACGGCGCTGGCGGTGTATCGACTGGCAAGGGAATGAAAGCGTATTTGAAAGAAAGCAGGATACACCTGCTATCGAACGTAAGAGGACAGTATGAGGCTCGTTAAAACCCTCCCTATTTTGCTCAGTCTGAGCGCTGCACTGGGAAGCGTGAGCGCCTGGGCTCTGCCGGACGATCAACAGCAGCCTATTCGCATCCAGGCCGACGACGCCCAACTGGACGACAAGAACGGTATTGCCACCTACACGGGCGATGTCATCATCACCCAGGGTTCGATGAAGGTCACCGGCAACAAAGTGACCATGACCCGCGCTCCGAATGGCGACATCGACGTGGTGACATCGGTGGGCAACCTGGCCTACTTCGAGCAACTGCAAACCGCGGGCGACACCAAACCCGTGCAGGGCTACGGCGTAACCATCCAGTACCACGCCTCGCAAAATCGCGTGGTGCTGATCGACCGCGCCAAAGTCATCGACAAGGACAACAACGTCACCCAGGGCGAGAAAATCGTCTACGACACCCAGAAGAAACTGGCCAGCGCTGGTCGCGCCACGGGTAGCAAGGTGACCGAGTCGCGTCCGCGCGTCGACATGGTGATCCAGCCGAAAAAGAAAACCGACGAGCAAAAGGCCCAGTAATGGCAACTCTGAAAGCTCAGCATCTGGCCAAGAGCTACAAGAGCCGCCAGGTCGTGCGTGACGTCAGCCTGTCCATCGACAGCGGTCAGATCGTCGGCCTGCTTGGCCCCAACGGCGCCGGCAAGACCACCTGCTTCTACATGATCGTCGGCCTGGTACAGGCCGATCAGGGTCGCGTACTGATCGACGACCTGGACGTCAGCCACCAGCCGATGCATGGTCGTGCGAAGGCGGGTATCGGCTATCTTCCGCAAGAAGCGTCGATCTTCCGCAAACTGTCGGTGGCCGACAACATCATGGCCATCCTCGAGACCCGCAAGGAACTCGACAAGGCCGGCCGTCGACAGGAACTGGAAAGCCTGCTGCAGGAATTCCACATCAGCCACATCCGCGACAACCTCGGCATGAGCCTGTCCGGTGGTGAGCGTCGTCGCGTGGAAATCGCCCGGGCATTGGCCACCAACCCGAAATTCATTCTCCTCGACGAACCTTTCGCCGGCGTGGACCCGATTTCGGTAGGCGATATCAAGCAGATCATTCATCACCTCAAGGCCAAGGGCATTGGCGTGCTGATCACCGACCACAACGTCCGTGAAACGCTGGATATCTGTGAAACCGCCTACATCGTCAACGATGGCCAACTGATCGCCGAAGGTGACTCCGACACCATCCTGGCCAACGATCTGGTCAAGGAAGTGTATCTGGGCCACGAGTTCCGCCTGTAAGCACTGAAGCTCATGGCGGTACAGTTCGCGACAAACAGTAAAAATCAACCTGTTTTTATTGTTACAGCGGTCTAGGCAAACACTTCAGTTTCAGGCATATAATTTGCTTATGTTTGGCGCTTCGGCGCCCTGTAGTGGATGGCGCATGTGCGCCGGCGAATAAGGTGTTAAGCCCCTGCCATGAAACCATCGCTAGTCTTGAGAATGGGCCAGCAGCTGACGATGACACCGCAGCTGCAACAGGCCATCCGCCTGCTCCAATTGTCGACCCTGGACCTGCAACAGGAAATCCAGGAGGCCCTGGAGTCCAATCCGATGCTCGAACGCCAGGAAGATGGTGAGGATTTCGACAATTCCGACCCTCTGGCCGACAACGTCGAACAGAAGCCCAACACCGAGATTCAGGAACCCTCGTATCAGGAAAGCGCCCCGACGGTGGACAACCTCGAGGAAGGCGACTGGAACGAGCGCATCCCCAACGAGCTGCCGGTCGACACCGCGTGGGAAGATGTCTACCAGACCAGCGCCAGCAGCCTGCCGAGCAACGATGACGACGAGTGGGATTTCACCACCCGCACCTCGGCCGGCGAGAGTCTGCAAAGCCATCTGTTGTGGCAACTGAACCTGGCGCCGATGTCCGACACCGATCGCCTGATTGCCGTGACCTTGATCGATTGCATCAACAATCAGGGCTATCTGGACGAGACGCTCGAGGAAATCCTGGAAGCGTTCGATCCGGAACTGGATATCGAGCTGGACGAAATCGAAGCCGTCCTGCACCGCATCCAGCAATTCGAGCCGGCCGGTATCGGCGCGCGCAACCTTGGCGAATGCCTGTTGCTGCAACTGCGCCAGTTGCCCGCCAAGACTCCGTGGCTGGCCGAAGCCAAGCGTCTGGTCACCGACTACATCGACCTGCTCGGCAGCCGTGACTACAGCCAGCTGATGCGCCGCATGAAACTCAAGGAAGATGAGCTGCGCCAGGTGATCGAACTGGTCCAGAGCCTCAACCCGCGTCCGGGCTCGCAAATCGAGTCCACCGAGGCCGAGTATGTCGTCCCCGACGTCATCGTGCGCAAGGACAATGAGCGCTGGCTGGTAGAGCTCAATCAGGAGTCGGTACCACGGCTGCGAGTGAACGCCCAGTACGCCGGTTTTGTGCGCCGCGCCGACACCAGCGCCGACAACACCTTCATGCGCAATCAGTTGCAGGAGGCTCGCTGGTTCATCAAGAGCCTGCAAAGCCGCAACGAAACCCTGATGAAAGTTGCCACCCAGATCGTCGAGCATCAGCGCGGCTTTCTGGAGTACGGCGACGAAGCCATGAAACCGCTGGTGTTGCATGACATCGCCGAAGCGGTCGGCATGCACGAATCGACGATCTCCCGGGTGACCACGCAAAAATTCATGCATACCCCCCGGGGCATTTATGAGCTGAAATACTTTTTTTCCAGCCACGTCAGCACCTCCGAAGGCGGCGAATGCTCGTCTACGGCGATCCGCGCGATCATCAAAAAACTGGTTGCCGCGGAAAATCAGAAAAAGCCGTTGAGTGACAGCAAGATCGCTGGTTTACTGGAGGCACAAGGCATTCAGGTGGCTCGCCGCACCGTCGCCAAGTACCGCGAATCCCTCGGGATCGCGCCTTCGAGCGAACGCAAGCGGTTGATGTAGAGCCACGCCACAGCGTTCCAGTGGCAGATCATCGGGTCTGCCGCTTTATGCACTGGCAACGAAGGAGAAGCTGTATGCAAGTCAACATCAGTGGACACCAACTGGAAGTGACCGAACCTCTTCGCACCTACATCGGCGAAAAACTCGAACGACTGGAGCGACATTTCGACAAGATCACCAACGTGCAGGTCACGATGACAGTCGAAAAGCTTAAGCAGAAAATCGAAGCCACGTTGCATATTCCCGGCAATGAAGTGGTCGCCAACGCGGAGCATACCGATATGTACGCGGCGATCGACGCATTGACCGACAAGCTGGATAAACAACTTAAAAAGCATAAGGAAAAGACCCAGAGCCTCCTCCAGGGCGCGACCGGTCGTTAACACTCCCTACCCATGATCCGACTTGAAAGCATCCTGACCCCCGGCCGTTCCCTGGTGAACGTGCCGGGCGGCAGTAAAAAGAAAGCCCTCGAGCAAATTGCCAACCTCATCCATCGCGAAGTGCCGGATCTGGCCATGCAGGATGTCTTCGAGAGCCTGGTCGCCCGTGAAAAACTCGGTTCAACCGGTTTTGGCAACGGTATCGCCATCCCCCACTGTCGCCTCAAGGGCTGTCATTCACCCATCAGTGCCTTGATGCACCTTGATGCCCCTATCGATTTCGATGCCATCGACGGCGCACCGGTTGACCTGCTGTTCGTTCTGCTGGTCCCGGAAGCCGCTACCGATGCGCACCTGGAACTTTTACGCCAGATCGCCAGCATGCTCGACCGCAAGGAAGTGCGTGAAAAACTGCGCAGCGCGCCGAGCAATGAAGCCTTGTATCAGGTAGTCCTGGACGAGCAAAACGGTCATTAATCATGCGCTTGATCATCGTCAGCGGACGCTCCGGCTCAGGTAAAAGTACTGCCCTCGATGTGCTTGAGGACAATGGCTATTACTGCATCGACAACCTGCCTGCCGGGTTGCTGCCCGAGTTGGCCGAGCGCGCATTGATCCATACCGAACTGGTGCAACCACTGGTTGCCGTATCCATCGACGCGCGTAACTTGCCGAGTCACCTGTCGCGGTTCCCCGAACTGCTCGAAGAAGTCCGCAGCCGGCATATCCAGTGCGATGTCCTGTACCTGGACGCCGACGAAGAAACCTTGCTCAAACGCTTTTCCGAAACCCGTCGTCGCCACCCATTGAGCAGCGCCAATCGCTCGTTGGCCGAGGCCATCAGTGATGAAACCAGCCTGCTCGGGCCGATTGCCGACCTTGCCGATCTCAAGGTAAATACCACCAACCTGAACCTGTATCAGCTGCGCGATACGATCAAGCTGCGCCTGCTGAACCAGCCGGAACCCGGCACGGCATTCCTGGTGGAATCTTTCGGCTTCAAGCGCGGCATGCCGGTGGACGCCGATCTGGTGTTCGATGTGCGCTGCCTGCCCAACCCCTACTGGAAGCCGGAGCTGCGCGCGCAGTCCGGCCTTGATCAACCTGTGATCGAGTACCTGGCGGCGCAACCGGATGTCGAGGAGATGTTCCAGGACATTTCCACATACTTGCTCAAATGGCTACCGCGCTTTGCGGCCAGTAACCGCGCTTACGTCACGATTGCCATCGGTTGCACCGGCGGACATCACCGCTCCGTCTACCTGACCGAACGCTTGGGCAAGACCCTGCAGCAATCCCTGAAGAACGTCCAGGTTCGCCACCGCGACCTCAGCTAAAGGATTCACATCGCGATGCCTGCTCTGGAAATCGAAATCATCAACAAGCTGGGCCTGCACGCCCGGGCATCCGCAAAATTCGTTGGGGTCGCCGGTCAGTTCAAGGACTGTACGATCAGGGTAGGCCGCACGCCGCAAACCACCGTCGACGGAAAAAGCATCATGGCCATGATGATGCTGGCTGCTGGCAAAGGAACGAGGATCTACCTGAGTACGGAAGGCGAACAGGAGCAGGAAGCGCTGGACGCCTTGGTCGCACTGATCAACAACTACTTCGACGAAGGCGAGTAAGCGGCAAGCCTATCGTTGACCGGCACTGCGAAATCGCGACCACGGTTGCTTCTGCCGAGTCAGGCCCATGAAAAAGGCGCGCCACCCAATGGGTGGCGCGCCTTTTTCATGGGCTGCTGAGGTTAGCTACCGGCGACTGTCATCCGCTCGATCAACACCGAACCGGTGCGAATGTTGCTGCGCAGCTCCAGGTCATTACCCACGGCAACGATCTGTTTGAACATGTCGCGCATGTTGCCGGCGATGGTCACTTCCTGGACCGCAAACTGGATCTCGCCGTTCTCGACCCAGTAGCCCGCCGCGCCGCGCGAATAATCGCCCGTCACCATGTTCAGGCCCTGGCCCATCAACTCGGTGACCAACAAGCCACGCCCCATGCGTCGCAGCAAGGCAGCCTGATCTTCGTCGCCATGGGTGACGAACAGGTTGTGCACACCGCCGGCGTTCGCGGTGCTCGGCATGCCGAGCTTGCGGCCGGAATAGGTGCCGAGGATGTAGGAAACCAATTCGCCCTTTTCGACGAACGGCTTGGCGTAGGTTGCCAGGCCATCGCCATCGAACGCGGCACTGCCCATGGCGCGCATCAGGTGCGGTCGCTCATCGATCGTCAGCCATTGCGGGAACAACTTCTGGCCGAGGGTGCCCTCAAGGAACGACGATTTGCGATACAGGCTGCCGCCGGAAATCGCCGACAGGAAACTGCCGAACAAGCCACCGGCCAATTCTGCCGAAAACAGCACTGGCACTTCGCAGGTCGGCACCGGACGCGCACCCAGGCGGCTCGCCGCTCGCTGCGCGGCACGCTGGCCGATGCTGACAGGGTCGGCCAGCAAACTGCCCTGGCGATTCACGTCGTACCAGTAATCACGCTGCATCTGGCCATCGGCCTCGGCAATCATTACGCAGCTCAGGCTGTGGCGGGTCGACGCATAACCACCGACAAAACCGTGGCTGTTGCCATAGACCCGGCAACCCTGATGCGTGCTCAGGGTGGTGCCGTCGGCATTCTTGATCCGGCTATCGGCGGCAAACGCCGCAGCTTCGCAGGCCAGCGCCTGCTCGATGGCTTGTTCCGGGGTGATGTCCCATTGGTGGAACAGGTCGAAGTCCTCCACGTCACGCGCCATCAGAGCAGCATCTGCAAGACCTGACGCTTCGTCTTCCGAGGTGTGTTTGGCAATGGCCAGCGCCGCCGCGACGGTTTCGCGAATGGCATCCGGGCCACTCGCCGAAGTGCTGGCCGAGCCCTTGCGCTGGCCAACATACAAGGTGATGCCAAAACCCTGATCACGATTGAATTCAACGGTTTCGACTTCACGCTGGCGCACTGTGGTCGACAGGCCCTGCTCCAGGGACACTGCCACTTCACAGGCACTGGCACCCTGGCGCTTGGCTTCAGCGATGATCTGCTCGACTTGTTCCTGCAGTGCCGGCAACGCTTGTGGGCCGACGCTTTCAACTGCACTCATGCTGTTCTCCACTCAAATTCTGCTTTCGGTAACGGTCATCGAGCGACCGGGCCGGACAAGCGGCCCCCGACTGGTTATCATGGCGGCGTTTCTTTGCGGACGGCCACCATGGTTGATTCTTACGACGACTCCCTCGATACGGGAGAAAAAAGCAAATCCCAGGTTAAACGCGAGCTGCATGCTCTGGTTGACCTCGGCGAGCGCCTTACAACACTCAAGCCTGACTTGCTGGCAAAACTGCCATTGACCGACGCTTTGCGCCGGGCTCTGACCGATGCGCCCAAGCACACCGCGAACATCGCGCGTAAACGGCATCTTCAGTTCATCGGCAAGCTGATGCGCGATCAGGACACTGACGCCATTCTGGTTCTGCTCGATCAACTCGATGCCTCCACTCGCCAGTACAACGAACGTTTCCATAACCTGGAGCGTTGGCGCGATCGCCTGATCGCCGGCGACGATGCCGTGCTGGAAAAATTCGTCGTCGACTACCCGGACGCGGACCGCCAGCAATTACGTTCCCTGATCCGACAGGCCCAGCACGAGGTTGCGCAAAACAAGCCTCCTGCTTCCAGCCGTAAAATCTTCAAGTACATCCGTGAGCTGGACGAGACTCAACGCGGTCTGCGCTGAATCTCTGACCGGGTGAGTCGCCAGGCGACTCACCCGAAGCTTCACGCCTTACGCGCCCGTGCCACCCACGGTGATCGCATCAATCTTCAGCGTTGGCTGGCCGACACCTACCGGCACCGACTGCCCATCCTTGCCGCACGTCCCCACTCCACTGTCCAGCGCCAGATCGTTGCCGACCATCGACACTTTGCTCATGGCTTCCGGACCGTTGCCGATCAGGGTCGCACCTTTGACCGGCGCAGTGATCTTGCCGTCCTCGATCAGGTACGCCTCGCTGGTGGAAAACACAAACTTGCCGCTGGTGATATCCACCTGCCCACCGCCAAGATTCGCGCAGTAGATGCCGCGCTTCACCGAAGCGATGATTTCCTGCGGATCGCTTTCGCCGGCGAGCATGTAGGTGTTGGTCATGCGCGGCATCGGCAAGTGCGCGTAGGATTCGCGGCGACCGTTACCGGTTCGGGCGACGCCCATCAGACGCGCGTTGAGCTTGTCCTGCATGTAGCCCTTGAGGACGCCGTTTTCGATCAGCGTGGTGCATTCGGTCGGCGTGCCCTCGTCGTCGACGTTCAAGGATCCGCGGCGCCCCGACAGAGTGCCATCATCGACAATGGTGCAAAGCTTGGACGCAACCATCTCGCCCATGCGCCCACTGTAGGCCGAGCTGCCCTTGCGGTTGAAATCGCCTTCCAGGCCGTGACCGACCGCTTCGTGCAGCAGCACGCCGGACCAACCGGAGCCGAGCACCACCGGCAGCGTACCGGCCGGCGCAGGGATGGCTTCGAGATTCACCAGCGCCTGACGCAGTGCCTCACGGGCATACCCCATGGCGCGGTCTTCGGCGAGGAAATAACGGTAATCGGTACGACCACCGCCACCATGGCCGCCGCGCTCGCGTCGACCATTTTGCTCAACGATCACGCTGACGTTGAAACGCACCAGCGGCCGCACATCCGCCGCCAGACCACCATCGGTGGATGCCACCAGAATCCGCTCCCAGACCCCCGCCATGCTCACGGTCACTTGCTGGATACGCGGGTCGAGGGCACGGGTCGCGGCATCGATGCGCTTGAGCAGGTCGACTTTCTCGGCGCGGGTCAGCACTTCCAACGGATTGTCCGGAGCGTACAGCTGAGCGACATCTTGCGTGGTGAACGCTTGCACGGTGCCGTTCTGTCCCGCCCGGGAAATCGAACGGGCAGCACGGGCCGCCGCGCCCAAGGCTTCCAGGGTGATGGCGTTGCTGTAGGCAAAACCGGTTTTCTCTCCCGATTGCGCCCGCACGCCAACCCCTTGGTCGAGGTTGAAACTGCCTTCCTTGACGATGCCGTCTTCCAGCGCCCAGGACTCGGAAATCTGCCCCTGGAAATACAGGTCGGCGGCATCGATGCCCGGCCCGGCCAGGTCGCCGAGTACGCCTTGCAAGCTTTCGATTGTTACGCCGCCAGGCGCCAGGAGATGTTCACTGACTGAGGACAACAACTCGCTCATATGCATTACGCCTTAAAATTCATCGTTCTGAGGCAGGTCGCTGGGCGCCCTGCGAGAAAAAGCGCCGATGACTGGACACCGGCATCCGCGCCCGGATGGACGCCTGTTCGCTGCTATCGCGTTCGGCCAGCAGCACGGCCTCGCCTTGATCCTGTTGCGCCAGCACCCGGCCCCACGGGTCGATGATGGCAGCATGGCCAAACGTTTCCCGCGGCCCCGGATGCGTCCCGCCCTGGGCGGCCGCGAGCACATAACACTGGGTCTCGATGGCCCGTGCGCGAATCAGCACATCCCAATGCGCCGCGCCGGTCACCGCGGTGAACGCCGATGGCGCGGTAATCAGCTCCGCGCCGGCTGCACGCAATTCGCTGTAGAGCTCCGGGAAGCGCAAGTCATAACAGACTGTCAGGCCAACCCGGCCAACCGGCGTGTCCGCCACCACAACGCCACTGCCATAAGCATAGTCATCGGATTCACGATAACGGCCACGATTGTCGGCCACGTCGACGTCGAACAGGTGCAGTTTGTCGTAGCGCGCCACTGTTTCGCCTTGATCATCGACCAGCAGCGAGCAGGCATGCACCTTGGCCGTCGGTTGATCCACCGGCGGCAACGGCAAAGTGCCGGCCACTATCCATAACTTGAGGTCACGTGCGGTCTGTTTCAACCATGGCAGGATCGGGCCTTCGCCCAAGGCCTCGGCGCGGCCGATGTCGGCAATGTCGCGGCGCCCCATGGCAGCGAAGTTTTCCGGCAGCACGGCAAGCACAGCCCCAGCCTTCGCAGCCTGTTCGAGCAGGCGTCGGGCCTGGACCAGATTGGCCAGCACATCGCTCTGGCTGACCATTTGAATCACCGCTACAGACATGGCGCACTCCTGGAAACGTATGCGGCCATGCTACTCCATAGATTTGCCGAGCGCCTTTTCAAAAAAGAAACTCAAAACGGCTTGTCGAAGGTGATTTTCGGTTCTTTCCACGGCCCCTTGACGGTGTACTTCACACTGGCGAAGCGAGCCACGCGGTCTCCGATCAGCTTGTCGATCAGAAACAGCGCACCACCGATGGCCGGTGCTCCGACGATCAGCGCGGCAATCGGCAGGTTGTTGGTCACCGGCAAGGTCACCAGCAGTTTCGCGTCGATCTGATCGGCGACCATGTTCAAAGTGCCATCAAGCTCGATGGTGCTCGACGGGCCGGTCAGGCGGATCGGTTCACGCGTGACGTACACGCCGTTGTTTGCCTCCAGCAAGCCTTTGACCCGGTCATAGCTCAAGCCTTTGCCGAACAGGTCGGAGAAGTCCAGACGCAAGCGGCGACCAATGGAATTGAAGTTGAGCAGGCCGAACACACGCAAAGCCTGGGCACTGCCTTCGACTTCGACAAACTGGCCTTCTTTGAGTGAGGCGTCCAGCGTGCCCGAGAAGCGCTTGGTCGCCAGCCATGCTGGCGATCCCGGCCAGCGCCCATCGACGTCCATATGGAATTCCTGGCTGGTGACGCTCGGCGCAAAGCCCCAGCCCTTGAGCACATCAGCGAGGTTCTTGCCGCTGGCCCGGCCCTTGAAAAAGCTTGTGCTGGAACCGGGCACGCCTTCCCAGCCACCACTGCCCTGCAACAGAATGCCCTTCAGGCCCATGTCCAGCGAATTGAACGCAATGCCTTTAGGCGTCGGACGAATCTTCAATGACCAGCCGCCGACCAGGTCGTTGCCCTGGAACAACTGGTTGATGGTGATATCCAGCGCCGGAATCTTCGTCGGATCGACTGAGGCCAGTGGGTCCGGGGAGTTTTCGTCGGCCAGTACCGTCGGATCAGGCGCCGGCAAACGAACGTATTGCAAGTTGACCACCAACGGCGCGGCTTTCGCATCGGGAATAGTGGCACTGCCCTTGGCCTGCTGGCTGTCGAGCTGCAAGGCCCAGGCGGACGGCTTGCGCGTCAATTGCACAGAAGCCTGATCCAGCGTAGTGCCGAGCGCGCTGAGCTTGCCGACCTTGAAGTCGGCGCTGCTGAGCAGTTGCTTGGCACTGCCCCCCGGATCCTGTCCGGCGTATTTATTGACCAGATCCTGCCAGGGGCCGACATCCAGCTCCGACAGCACTCCGCGAATACGCAAGCCTTTAGCGCCGGGTAACACCGCGTCGCCGTTGCCGAGGAACAACTCACCACGGCCGTTGTTAAAGTTGCCCGTCGGTGCGGCAAAGGTGAAATTCGCCAGCTGACCGTAGTTCACCCAGTAACGCCGCTCTGCGCCCTGCAACGTCATGCGAAATGTCGTGTCTCGCCCCTCCTCTGCTGTCAGGCCGAAAGGTGCGGGCAGATCGACGGCAACGCCCTTGAGACTGGAGTTGACCATCAACTGGCTGTCGGCACCATCCAGTGTCAGTTGCAGCTGATACGGGATCACGCCACTGACCGGCAACGGCTGGGTAACGCTCAGCCACTCGGTGAGTTTCTTCACTTCAACCTGCCCCGAGGCCACGACCCGGGTATTGAGCTTGCCTTCGCGGCCATCGGCAAAAATTTGCGCGTTCACCGGTTTATCGAAAGCCCGGGCGGTGATGCTCTGCCCGCTTAGCCCCTTGGTGCTATCAAAACGAAAATCGCCTTTGAGTTGAGTCAGCTCCAGAGGGGGCTCGGGAAGTTTCAGGCGAGCCTTGGCGGTTTTGAAGTCGACCTGGATTTTCGGCTGTTCACCTTTGGCCAGCGGGATATCCAGCTTCAGCTTGCCTTGCAGATCACCCTCGCCTTCCCAGCCGGCAAAGGTCTCGGCAGTGCCGATCGGCGCTTCCTTGAGGATTTTCAGGCCATCGCCCAACCCGCCGGCGAACCCACCGTCGAGAAACAGATGACTGTTCTGCCCCTGGGGTACGTGGGGAATATTGACGTAAATGTCGCTGACCCGGGTGTCGAGCAGCTGGCCCTTGCTGGCCAGGATGCGCACGCCGCTGTCTTCAACGAACACATCACCGGTGACCTTGCTGACGTGTGGCCAACCTGGCTGGAACGCCAGTTCGGCATCGTGCACCTTGAAAAACAGGCTGATGCTGCGGTCGGTCTCGGCGGCGCCGTGGTTGAGCGAACCTTGATACTGGAAGAAGCCTTGATCCACCGCCCCTTTGAGAATCGCCGTGCGCAGCCATTCGTCCAGCGCCGGGCTGAGGACAGTCGGCAGGTACTTGGCGGTATAGCGACCGTCACCGTCCACCAGGCCGACCCGCAGATCCATGTAATCTTCCCGGGTTTCATCGAAAAACAGGCGAATCAGAAAGTCACCGGCTATCTTGCCCTCCTCGCCCAGCACCTTCAGGTACGGCGCGATCAGGGTGAAACTCTCTTTGTCGAGTTTCCAGGTCAGGCGGGCGTTGGCCTGGATGTATTGCCATGGCTTGGCGAAAATCGGGTCCAGGTGCAGCATGAAATCCTTGCTGTCCATGCGCAGTTCGCCGTGCCCAAGATCACCGCTGATGCTGCCCGTTACATTTCGTGCCGCCGGAGCCCCGTGATAGGCATCAAACCCAACCTGCTCAAGGTTGGCCGCGAAACTGAACTTGCTGTCGTCGGTGGCGTTAGGGCGCAAATCGATCAGAACGTTGCGCAACCCTCCGGTCACCTTCAGCCGTTCAACCACTGTAGCCAGACCTTCAGGCAAGGGCGCCAGGGCATTGAGCAACGGTGTCAGCGGAGTCAGGTCGAGGCGGTCGGCTTGCAGGTGCCAGAGCTCTTCGGACTTGTCGGAGGCCGCGGTTTGCTTGAGCTGCAGATGCGTTTCCCAGCGACGTTCACCAAGGTTCATGGCCAGCGAATCCAGGGTCACCATCATGCCTTCGGCGTTGCGCTGGAAGTAGGCGTTGAGCGCCAGGTTACTGATCTTGACGGGTTTACGCTCGGCATAGGCGCCATTGAGTTGCGGTGCATTCAGGCGCACCGCTGCACTCTGCAGCGTCCCTTGCCCCCAGGTGACCCACACCTCGCCACCGGCCTTGATCTCGGAGAAATTCCACTGTCGGGTCAGTCGTTCGGGCAGCCATTTTGACCAGTCGCTCTGCGGCAGGCTGACATAAGCCTGCGCTTCGCCGTCCTTCCACTGACTCGCGCGAATGCGAGTGCGCAGGTTAATGGCCACCGGCTGCCCGTCCGGCAACGTCAGGCGGGCATCCAGTCGCTGGCGAACCGCACCGGTTTTCAGGCTCAGGCCGACGTAGGTCAGGGTCAGCGGCGACTCACCAAACGGTTGCAAGGTGACCTGGCTGTCGAGCACCGACAAGCGCTGGATCATTTGCATGCGATTGAGCATTTGCTCGGGGTCCAGCGGCTGATCGTCCTTGACCGGCAAGCCCTCCAGCGCCCACTGCCCGTCCTCGCCTTCCTTGAGGCTGATCTTCAGGCCGTTGAGTTCCAGATGGGCGATGCGCACTTCACGGGCCATGAGGCTGGCCCAGAGGTCCGGCACCGCGCGCACCTTTTCCAGATGCAAGGCATTGGTGCCGTCACCGACCGTCACATCGTGGGCCGAGAGAATGGGCGCGAAACCACTCCAGTCGCCCCGCAGCTCGCCAATTTGCAGCGGCATGCCCAAAGCCTCTCTGGCTTTGGTTTCGACTTCGGCGCGGTATTCGGCCACCAGCGGCGTCAGTTCCCGGCCGAGACTGACGTAAAACGCCATCAACACCAAAACCAACGCGCACAGGCCCAGACCCCAGCGGGTCAGTGCGGCCAAAATGCGTGTCAGACGCTCCATGTCAGTTGGCTCCCATGGCAAATGTTTTGCAAAAAGCTGAGGCCAGCCATTGTGGAAAAATCACGACGCAGCGACTCAGAGCAACACCACGTCGTATTGTTCCTGGGAGTACATGGTTTCCACCTGAAAACGGATGGTGCGCCCGATGAAACCTTCGAGTTCGGCGACGTTGCCCGACTCTTCATCGAGCAGGCGGTCGACAACTTTCTGGTTCGCCAATACACGATAGCCTTCCGCCTGATAGGCGCGCGCCTCACGGAGAATTTCGCGGAAAATTTCGTAGCAAACGGTTTCCGGAGTCTTCAACTTGCCGCGGCCCTGGCAACTCGTGCACGGCTCGCAAAGCACTTGCTCGAGACTTTCCCGGGTGCGTTTGCGGGTCATCTGCACCAGGCCAAGCTCGGTGATGCCAATGATGTTGGTCTTGGCGTGATCCCGTTCGAGCTGCTTCTCCAGCGTGCGCAGCACCTGGCGCTGATGCTCTTCATCTTCCATGTCGATGAAGTCGATGATGATGATCCCGCCGAGGTTGCGCAGACGCAGTTGACGAGCAATGGCAGTCGCCGCTTCGAGGTTGGTCTTGAAAATGGTTTCTTCGAGGTTGCGGTGACCGACAAACGCGCCGGTGTTGACGTCGATGGTACTCATGGCTTCCGCCGGGTCGACCACCAGATAACCACCGGACTTGAGCGGCACTTTGCGCTCCAGGGCTTTCTGGATTTCGTCTTCGACGCCATACAGATCGAAAATCGGCCGCTCGCCGGGGTAGTGTTCCAGGCGATCGGCGATCTCCGGCATCAGTTCGGCGACAAACTGCGTGGTTTTCTGGAACGTTTCCCGGGAATCGATGCGGATTTTCTCAATCTTGGGGCTCACCAGATCGCGCAGGGTGCGCAACGCCAGGCCGAGATCTTCGTAGATCACGCTCGGTGCGCTGATGGTTTTGATTTGCTCGCTGATCTGGTCCCACAGCCTGCGCAGATAGCGGATGTCCATGAGGATTTCATCGGCCCCGGCCCCTTCGGCTGCTGTACGCAGGATGAATCCGCCGGCTTCCTTGATCCCCTCTTTGGCAACGCAATCGGTGACCACTTGCTTGAGGCGGTCGCGCTCGGCTTCATCCTCGATCTTCAGCGAAATGCCGACATGTGCGGTGCGCGGCATGTAGACCAGATAGCGCGAAGGGATCGACAGTTGCGTGGTCAACCGTGCGCCTTTTGAGCCGATCGGATCCTTGGTGACTTGCACTACCAGGCTCTGGCCTTCATGCACCAGCGCACTGATGCTTTCGACCGCCGGACCCTCGCGCAGGGAAATTTCCGATGCATGAATGAAGGCGGCGCGATCCAGGCCGATATCGACAAATGCCGCCTGCATGCCCGGCAATACCCGCACAACCTTGCCTTTATAGATGTTGCCGACGATCCCGCGCTTTTGCGTGCGTTCGACGTGAACCTCTTGCAGGACACCGTTTTCGACCACCGCCACGCGCGATTCCATCGGCGTGATGTTGATCAGGATCTCTTCGCTCATGGCAGGGTCTCGTTCAGGCATGTTCACGGTAATGGCCGCATCTGTTCAGTACGACGCTCAACGCGCGTTATGGGTTTGCCAACAGGGTATGCCGAAATGGCCGAGCACCTCGAAGGTTTCGCACAGCGGCAGTCCGACCACCGCCGAGTAACTTCCATTGAGCCCGGCGACAAACACCGCGCCCAGCCCTTGTATGCCGTAGCCGCCGGCCTTGTCCTGCGGCTCGCCGCTTGCCCAATAGGCCGCGGCCTCGTCACGCGTGATCGGGCGAAAACGCACCAGGCTGGTAATTACCCGAGACTCGCAATGCTCGCCTTCAAGCACGGCAATTGCGGTCAGCACCTGATGTTCGTTGCCGGACAACATCATCAGCATGGCGCACGCGTCGGCTTCATCAAGCGGTTTGCCAAGAATTTTTCCGTCGAGCACCACGGCGGTATCGGCGCCGAGCACACAGAACGATTCTTCAGACACGACCGTACGCTGCCCGGCCTCGGCCTTGCCGCGCGCCAGGCGCTCGACATAGGCCGACGGGGTTTCATGGATCAAAGGGGTTTCATCGATATCCGCACTGATGACGGAAAACGGTACGCCGATCTGCGTAAGCAGTTCACGCCGACGCGGCGAACCAGAGGCGAGGTACAACCGTTTCATCAAGACCTCTCCCTGTCTAATGCCTGAGCGAATTAATTGATTTTGTAGCGTCGACGCAATCCGCGCAAACCGAAGCTGATCCAGGGCCATAGCAAGGCGCTGACCAGTGCCGGCAACACCAGCGCCAGGGTTGGCTGACGGTTACCGGTCAGGGCGCTGAGCCACAACTGGACCAGTTGCGCGAGACCGAAGATCACCAGTATCACCAGGCTCTGCTGCCACATCGGGAACATCCGCAGACGTTGTTGCAGCGCCAGGACCAGGTAAGTGATGAGAGTCAGGATCAATGCGTTCTGGCCCAGCAGCGTACCGTAGAGCACGTCTTCGGCCAGGCCCAGGCACCACGCGGTGACCATCCCGACCTTCTGCGGCAAGGCCAACGCCCAGAACGCGAGCAACAGCGCCAGCCACAGCGGACGCAGGATTTCCATGAATTGCGGCAGCGGCGAAACGCTAAGCAGCAAACCGATGGCGAATGTCAGCCAGACGATCCAGCCATTTCGGGAGGCAGTAACACCGACCATTATTCTCGTCCCCCAGGAGTAGCCGGCGCAGAGACTGGCGGTTTGGCAGCAGGCTTGACGACGGCAGGTTGAGCGGCCGGTGGTTTGGCGGCAGCGGGTACGGTCGCAGGTGGTTTAGGGGCGGCCGGGTGCGTGGCCGTTGGCTTGACCGGTGTGGCGGCAGGCGGTGTGGTCGCCGGGGCTGCGGGTGTGGCCGCTGCCGGTGTCGCAGGAGCTGCAACGGCTGACGGGACGAGCGCCGGTTTGGGCACGGTCGCCGGAATAACCGGCCCACCGCCCTGCGCATCCAGGGATTCCTGCGCCTGGGCGGCATCGTTGGCACGCTCTTCCGGGGTACGGGTGTCGCTGAACACCAGCAGCAGGTAACGGCTGCGATTCAGTGCTGCAGTCGGCACCGCACGGACAATGGCGAATGGCTGGCCGGAATCGTGAATCACTTCCTTGACCGTCGCGACCGGATAACCGGCCGGGAAACGCTGCCCCAGGCCGGAGCTGACCAACAGATCGCCTTCCTTGATGTCGGCGGTGTCGGCCACATGACGCAGCTCCAGGCGCTCCGGATTACCGGTGCCACTGGCAATTGCGCGCAAGCCGTTGCGGTTGACCTGCACCGGAATGCTGTGGGTGGTATCGGTCAGCAACAGTACGCGGGAGGTGTACGGCATCAACTCCACCACCTGGCCCATCAGGCCGCGGGCATCGAGTACCGGCTGACCGAGAACCACACCGTCGCGCTCACCTTTGTTGATGATGATGCGATGGGTGAAGGGGTTGGGGTCCATGCCGATCAGCTCGGCCACTTCGACCTTCTCGTTGACCAGCGCCGAGGAGTTGAGCAACTCGCGCAGCCGAACGTTCTGCTCGGTCAGGGCGGCAAGCTTTTGCATGCGCCCCTGCAACAGCAGGTTTTCAGTCTTGAGTTTTTCGTTTTCGGCGACGAGTTCGGTCCGGCTGCCAAACTGGCTGGCGACACCTTGCCATAGCCGCTGCGGCAGGTCGGTGATCCAGTAAGACTGCATCAACACCAGCGACATTTGGCTACGCACTGGCTTGAGCAGTGTGAAGCGGGCATCGACCACCATCAGCGCGACCGAAAGCACGACCAGCACCAACAAGCGCACGCCCAGTGAGGGACCCTTGGTGAAAAGCGGTTTAATAAGCCGCTCCTCCCAGGCAAATGTTCTCTTTATTCATACGGCAGCAAACCGGCCTGGATGCAGAGTGACAGAAGATAAACGCGAACAGGCAGCACTGCAAAGTGCCGCCTGCGCGCTCAACAGCATAGAGGCGTTCCGGCGACTTATTCGCTGGAAAGCAGATCCATGGTGTGTTTATCCATCATTTCCAATGCACGGCCACCGCCGCGAGCAACGCAGGTCAGCGGGTCTTCGGCGACGATCACCGGCAGACCGGTTTCCTGGGCCAGCAGCTTGTCGAGGTCGCGCAGCAAGGCGCCACCACCGGTCAGCACCAGACCACGCTCGGCGATATCGGAAGCCAGTTCCGGAGGCGATTGCTCCAGTGCACTTTTCACTGCCTGAACGATGGTGGCCAAAGACTCCTGCAGAGCTTCCAGCACTTCGTTGGAGTTCAGGGTGAACGCGCGTGGAACGCCTTCGGCCAGGTTACGGCCACGAACGTCGACTTCACGAACTTCACCGCCCGGGTAGGCCGTACCGATTTCCTGCTTGATGCGCTCGGCGGTGGATTCGCCGATCAGGCTGCCGTAGTTGCGACGTACGTAAGTGATGATCGCTTCGTCGAAACGGTCGCCGCCCACACGTACGGATTCGGCGTACACCACACCGTTCAGGGAGATCAGTGCGATTTCGGTGGTACCGCCACCGATATCGACAACCATCGAACCGCGAGCTTCTTCAACCGGAAGGCCGGCACCGATCGCAGCGGCCATCGGCTCTTCGATCAGGAACACTTCGCGGGCACCGGCACCAAGGGCCGACTCACGGATGGCACGACGCTCAACCTGGGTGGATTTGCACGGAACGCAGATCAGCACACGAGGGCTGGGCTGCAGGAAGCTGTTTTCGTGAACCTTGTTGATGAAATACTGCAGCATCTTTTCGCAAACGCTGAAATCGGCGATCACGCCGTCTTTCATCGGACGAATGGCAGCAATGTTGCCTGGCGTACGGCCCAGCATGCGCTTCGCTTCGGTGCCGACAGCCACGACACTTTTCTGGTTACCGTGTGTCCGAATGGCCACAACCGATGGCTCATTCAGGACGATACCGCGCTCGCGCACGTAAATAAGGGTGTTGGCAGTGCCCAGGTCAATGGAAAGATCGCTGGAAAACATGCCACGCAGTTTCTTGAACATGGGAAAGGGACCCTAGGCAACGCGTGGGTAAAAAAGTGCGGCAAACTCTAACAACGACAGGGATTTTGGGCAAGGCGCCAATATGTTAAATTGGCCGCTTTTCTGTGCACCAAGCCCCACAATCGCGGCCTTATGACCGTAGAAGTGCGGTAGTGTTCCGACAATCTAACACACGGACGCCGTCCGTTCTGTTTTCCACTGGAGAATCCCATGGCGCTTGAACGCTCCGACGTGGAAAAAATCGCTCATCTGGCCTGCCTTGGCCTCAATGATGCCGATCTTCCACACATCACTTCGGCCCTCAACAGCATTCTCGGGCTGGTCGACGAAATGCAGGCGGTCAATACCGACGGTATCGAACCGCTGGCCCACCCACTGGAAGCCAGCCAGCGCCTGCGTGCAGACGTCGTGACCGAAACCAATCATCGCGAGGCCTATCAGTCCATCGCACCAGCGGTCGAAAACGGCCTGTATCTGGTTCCGAAAGTCATCGACTAAAGGGAAAGAGCCTGCAATGCATCAATTGACTCTGGCCGAGATCGCCCGCGGACTCGCCGATAAAAAGTTTTCTTCCGAAGAGCTGACCAAAGTCCTGCTGGCGCGCATCGCCCAGCTCGATCCTCAGCTCAACAGCTTCATCAGCCTCACCGAAGACCTGGCACTGTCGCAGGCGAAAGCCGCTGACGCCCGCCGGGCCAATGGTGAGAGCGGCGCGCTGCTGGGCGCGCCGATCGCCCACAAGGACCTGTTCTGCACCCAGGGTATTCGCACCAGCTGCGGCTCGAAGATGCTCGACAACTTCAAGGCACCGTACGACGCCACCGTCGTCGCCAAGCTGGCCGCTGCCGGGGCTGTAACCCTGGGCAAGACCAACATGGACGAATTTGCCATGGGTTCGGCCAACGAGTCGAGCTACTACGGCCCGGTGAAAAACCCGTGGAACCTGGAACACGTGCCGGGTGGTTCGTCCGGTGGTTCGGCGGCGGCAGTCGCCGCTCGTCTGCTGCCAGCGGCGACCGGCACCGACACCGGTGGTTCCATTCGTCAGCCCGCTGCATTGACCAACCTTACAGGCCTGAAACCGACGTACGGTCGCGTGTCGCGTTGGGGCATGATCGCTTACGCGTCCAGCCTCGATCAGGGCGGCCCGATGGCGCGCACCGCCGAAGACTGTGCGATTTTGTTGCAAGGCATGGCCGGTTTCGATCCGAACGACTCCACCAGCATCGACGAGCCCGTGCCTGATTACAGCGCCAGCCTCAACGGCTCGCTGCAAGGCCTGCGCATCGGCGTGCCGAAGGAATATTTCAGCGCAGGTCTGGACCCACGCATCGCCGACCTGATCATGGCCAGTGTCGAAGAGCTGAAAAAGCTCGGCGCCGTGATCAAGGAAATCAGTCTGCCGAACATGCAGCACGCTATTCCGGCGTACTACGTGATCGCCCCGGCGGAAGCCTCGTCCAACCTGTCGCGTTTCGACGGCGTGCGCTTCGGTTATCGCTGCGAAAACCCGGTCAACCTGATCGACCTGTACAAACGCTCTCGCGGCGAAGGCTTCGGGCCGGAAGTGCAGCGCCGGATCATGGTCGGCGCCTACGCGCTGTCCGCCGGTTACTACGATGCCTACTACCTGAAGGCGCAGAAGATCCGTCGCTTGATCAAGAACGACTTCATGGCGGCCTTCAATGAGGTCGACATCATCCTCGGCCCAACCACGCCGAACCCGGCCTGGAAGCTCGGCGCCAAGAACAGCGACCCGGTCGCTGCTTACCTGGAAGACGTCTACACCATCACCGCCAACCTCGCGGGCCTGCCGGGCCTGTCGATGCCGGCCGGTTTTGTCGACGGCCTGCCGGTCGGCGTGCAACTGCTCGCTCCGTATTTCCAGGAAGGCCGCCTGTTGAACGTTGCCCACCAGTATCAATTGAATACTGACTGGCACACCCGCACCCCAACCGGCTTCTGAGGAGACACACATGCAATGGGAAGTCGTGATCGGGCTGGAGATTCACACTCAGCTCACCACCCGGTCGAAAATCTTTTCCGGTAGTTCCACCACCTTCGGTTCCGAGCCGAACACCCAGGCCAGCCTGATCGACCTGGGCATGCCCGGCGTGCTGCCGGTGCTGAACCAGGAAGCGGTGCGCATGGCGGTGATGTTCGGTCTGGCGATTGACGCCGAGATCGGCCAGCACAACGTGTTCGCCCGTAAAAACTACTTCTACCCGGACCTGCCCAAGGGCTACCAGATCAGCCAGATGGAATTGCCGATCGTCGGCAAGGGCCACCTGGACATCGCCCTGGAAGACGGCACGGTCAAACGTGTCGGTATCACCCGCGCGCACCTTGAAGAAGACGCCGGCAAGAGCCTGCACGAAGAGTTCAGCGGCGCCAGCGGCATCGACCTGAACCGTGCCGGCACGCCGCTACTGGAAATCGTCTCCGAGCCGGACATGCGCAGCGCCAAGGAAGCCGTGGCCTACGTCAAGGCGATCCACGCACTGGTGCGTTACCTGGGGATTTGCGATGGCAACATGGCCGAAGGTTCGCTGCGTTGCGACTGCAACGTGTCGATCCGCCCGAAAGGCCAGGTCGAGTTCGGCACACGCTGCGAGATCAAGAACGTCAACTCGTTCCGCTTCATCGAAAAGGCGATCAACAGCGAAATCCAGCGTCAGATCGAGCTGATCGAAGATGGCGGCAAGGTGATCCAGCAGACACGCCTGTACGATCCGAACAAGGACGAAACCCGTCCGATGCGCAGTAAAGAGGAAGCCAACGACTACCGTTATTTCCCCGATCCTGACCTGCTGCCAGTGGTCATCGAGAACGCTTTCCTCGATGACGTGCGCGCCACCCTGCCGGAATTGCCACCGCAAAAGCGCGAGCGCTTCCAGGCGCAATTCGGCCTGTCGGTGTACGACGCCAGCGTCTTGGCCACCAGCCGCGAACAAGCCGATTACTTCGAGAAAGTCGCGAGCATCGGCGGCGACGCCAAACTGGCGGCGAACTGGGTGATGGTCGAACTGGGCAGCCTGCTCAACAAGCAAGGCCTGGACATCGAACAGTCGCCGGTTTCCGCCGAGCAACTGGGCGGCATGCTGTTGCGCATCAAGGACAACACCATCTCCGGCAAGATTGCCAAGGTAGTGTTTGAAGCGATGGCCAACGGCGAAGGCAGTGCCGACGAGATCATCGACAAGCGTGGCCTCAAGCAAGTGACCGACACCGGCGCCATCTCGGCGGTGCTGGACGAAATGCTCGCGGCCAACGCCGAACAGGTCGAGCAATACCGCGCGGCAGACGAAGCCAAGCGCGGCAAGATGTTCGGCTTCTTCGTCGGCCAGGCCATGAAAGCCTCCAAAGGCAAGGCCAACCCGCAGCAGGTGAACGAATTGCTGAAAAGCAAGCTCGAAGGCTAACCACAGGGATCGTTCCCACGCTCTGCGTGGGAACGCCTCTCTGGACGCTCTGCGTCCGCTTTTTTTGTGACGCGGAGCGTCACGAGCTGCATTCCCACGCGGAGCGTGGGAACGATCATGGGGTCACCTAATGAAGCGTCTGCTAAGTGCCTGCGCCCTCCTCTCGCTCCTTGCCGGTTGCGCCAGCAACGATATCGTCGATCCGCACGGCTATGACAAGACCGGCGTTGCCTCGTATTACGGCGCCAAACACCAAGGCAAGCGCACCGCCAGTGGTGAGCGTTTCAACAAGAATTCCCTGACCGCCGCCCATCGCCAATTGCCTTTCGGCACACGGGTGAAGGTCACTAACCTGAACAACGACAAGTCCTGCGTGGTGCGCATCAACGACCGCGGGCCACATACCCGTGGACGCCTGATCGACTTGTCACATGAAGCTGCCGCGCGCTTGGGCATGCTCAGGAGCGGCACTGCGCGGGTTCGCGTCCAGGCCCTCGACGACTGACACTTGGAGCCCCAGCCATTTTCGGACTAGCCGACCTACCCCTGATCAGCGTGATCGAATTGCTCAGCGGCCTGGTGCTGTTGATTGCCGGCGCCGAATTGATGGTGCGCGCCGCGGTACGACTGGCCGCGCGCCTGCATGTTCGACCGCTGATCATCGGCCTGACCATCGTCGCCCTCGGCAGCAGCGCGCCGCAGATGGCCGTCAGCCTGCAAGCCACGCTAGCCCATAACGCTGACATCGCTGTCGGCAGTGTGATCGGCAGCAGCATATTCAACATCCTGGTCACTCTCGGCCTCTCGGCGTTGATCATTCCACTGCGGGTGTCGCGGCAACTGGTGCGCCTGGATATTCCCCTGATGATCGGTGCCAGCCTGCTGGTTTTCGTACTGGCGTGGAATGAAGAACTGACTCGCGCCGACGGTGTGGTTCTGTTGGCGGCATTGCTTCTGTACCTGGCGTTGTTGCTGCGCCAGTCACGGCATTCTGTGCGTCCGGTATCGGCTCACAGCCTCACCGGCGAAGCGCCATGGTTCACCAGCGTGCTGATGATCATCGCCGGGCTGGGGATGCTGGTGTATGCGGGGCATCTGTTGCTGGGCGCAGCGGTGGCGGTTGCCACCGACCTGGGTTTGTCAGAGCGGATCATCGGTCTGACCATCGTTGCGGTCAGCACCTCCTTGCCTGAACTGGCGACATCGCTGATCGCAGCGTTGCGCGGTGAACGGGAGATCGCCGTGGGCAACGTGATCGGCAGTAATTTGTTCAACCTTCTGGGCGTGCTCGGAGTGACGGCACTGCTTGCGCCATCGCCCCTGTCCGTATCGCCCAACGCCCTGGACTTCGACCTGCCGGTGATGCTCGGTGTCGCCGTGCTGTGCATGCCGGTGTTCTACTCCGGCTATCGCGTAACCCGCGCCGAAGGCCTGCTGTTTCTGGGCTTGTACTTGGCTTACGGCCTGCACGTGTTGTCGTTCACCACCGGCATGCCACTGGCGGGCAAGCTTGAGCACCTGATGCTGTTTTTCATCCTGCCGGCGCTGGTGGCATTTTTGTTGTTCACGTCGCTGCGCGCCTGGCGGCGCCAACACCACAAGAAGGAATTGCCATGACCGAGCATAAAAAACCCGGCGTTGAAGTACGTCGCCAAGTGATGGGCGACGCCTTTGTCGACCGCGCCCTGGGCAACGCCACAGATTTCACCCAGCCATTACAGGATTTCGTCAACGAACACGCCTGGGGCGCCGTGTGGAATCGTGAAGGCTTGCCGCTGAAAACCCGCAGCCTGATCACCCTCGCCGCGCTGACCGCGCTGAAGTGCCCGCAGGAATTGAAAGGTCATGTACGCGGCGCACTGAACAACGGCTGCACCGTGGATGAAATCCGCGAAGCGCTGCTGCATTGCGCGGTGTATGCCGGTGTGCCGGCGGCAATCGATGCGTTTCGGGCGGCGCAGGAAGTGATTGATAGCTACCAGAAGCCGGAGTAATCAGGTCCGCCCCCTTCGCGGGCAAGCCTCGCTCCTACAGGGGATATCGAACCCGTAGGAGCGAGGTTTGCCCGCGAAGAGCCCTGATACACGCCGCAAATCTATCGATTAAATCCACCCACCCCACTGCAACAAAAAGATCCCGATATTGGTGGTGACCGCTGCCATCAGCGTGGTGATCACGATGATCGCCGCCGCCAATTCATGATTGCCATCCGCCGCGCGGGCCATGACGAAACTGGCCGCTGCAGTCGGGCTGCCGAAGTACAGGAACAGAATCCCCAACTCCGCACCACGGAAGCCCCAGAGCCAGGCGCCGAGTGTCGCCAGGATCGGCAGGCCGAGCATTTTCACCAGGCTCGAGCTGAATGCCATCGAACCACTTTTGCGCATCGCCGCCAGCGACAACGTGCCGCCAATGCAGATCAACGCCAACGGCAAAGTGGTTTGCGCCAGATATTGGCCGGACGTCTCCAGCCATCCCGGCAGACTGATTTTGAAGTACGCAAACGGGGCCGCCGCAAACACGCTGATGATCAACGGATTGACCATGACGCTTTTGCAGATGCTCCACGGATCGGACTTGATCACCGGGCTGTACACCGCCAGCACGATGGTCGACAGCGTGTTGTAGAACAGGATGACCAACGCCGCGAGAATCGCCCCGAGGGAAATCCCATAGTCGCCGTACATGCTCGCTGCCAGCGCCAGGCCGATGACCCCGTTGTTACCGCGAAAGGCGCCCTGGGTATAAATTCCGCGGTCTTCGCGCGGGCATTTGACAATCGCCCAACCCCAGGCGATGGCAAAGCACACCAGGGTCGCGAGGGAGAAATAGATCAGCAGCGCCGGTTGCAGCGCGGCATGCAGGTCGGCATGCAGGATGCCCAGAAACAGCAACGCCGGCATGCTGACGTTGAACACCAGGGCCGACGCGGTGTGGATGAAGTTGTCGTTGATCCAGTCGATGCGTTTGAGCAACACCCCGAGAAACAGCATGGCGAACACCGGTGCGGTGATGTTCAGGGTTTCGAGGAAAATTGCCAGCATGCCGGGGGTAACCTTGGGTGAGCGTCGTTAGTAGGCTAATGATAAGCCACTTTCACCCTGATCGTTCCCACGCTCTGCGTGGGAATGCCTCTTGTGACGCTCTGCGTCGAGCTTTTGGGACGCAGAGCGTCCCGGGTTGCGTTCCCACGCAGAGCGTGGGAACGATCACTGGTTGGTCTCAGGTGATCGGCGCCGGGTTGAACAAGGTGATGTCGTTATGCAGCTTGTGCTTCTCAGCCCACGTCTGCTGCTTGCCGCTGGCCACATCCAGATAGTAGTGGAACAACTCCCAGCCCAGCTCCTCGATGGAGGCCCGGCCTGTAGCAATGCGCCCGGCGTCAATGTCGATCAGGTCCGGCCAGCGTTGCGCCAGTTCCGTCCGGGTCGACACTTTCACCACGGGTGCCATGGCCAACCCATAAGGCGTGCCACGTCCGGTGGTGAACACGTGCAGGTTCATCCCCGCCGCCAGTTGCAACGTCCCGCAGACGAAGTCGCTGGCCGGGGTCGCGCAGAAGATCAGGCCTTTGTCCTTGAACCGCTCGCCAGGGCCGAGCACGCCGCTGATCGCACTGCTGCCAGACTTGACGATCGAGCCCAGGGATTTCTCGACGATGTTCGACAACCCGCCCTTCTTGTTGCCTGGCGTGGTGTTGGCGCTGCGATCCGCTTCGCCTTTGGCGAGATAACGGTCGTACCAGTCCATTTCCCGTACCAATTCCTCGGCGACCTCCTTGGTCTGCGCCCGAGATGTCAGCAGGTAAATTGCGTCGCGCACTTCGGTGACTTCGGAAAACATCACCGTCGCGCCCGCCCGCAGCAACAGGTCCGAGGCATAGCCGAGGGCCGGGTTGGCAGTGATGCCGGAAAACGCATCGCTGCCACCGCACTGCATGCCGAGAATCAGCTCGGACGCCGGCACGGTTTCCCGACGGCGTTGATCAAGCTTCTTCAGACGGATTTCCGCCAGTTCCATGATCTGTTCGATCATCTCGGTAAAACCGTGACTGGAATCCTGCAGGCGATAGAGCCACGGCTCGCTCAAGTCCACCGAGGCATCGTCCTCGTGCATCACCTGCCCGGCCTGCAATTTCTCGCAACCCAGGCTGATCACCAGGGCCTCGCCACCCAGGTTCGGGTTGCGCGCCAGATTGCGCACGGTACGAATCGGGATGTAGGCGTCGGTGGCCGTAATCGCCACGCCACAGCCGTAGCTGTGGGTCAGCGCCACCACGTCATCGACGTGCGGGTACTTGGGCAGCAATTCGTCCTTGATACGCTTGACCGCGTGGTCGAGCACACCGGTCACACATTGCACGGTGGTGGTGATGCCAAGGATGTTGCGCGTGCCGACGGTGCCGTCGGCGTTGCGATAACCCTCGAAGGTGAAGCCTTCCAGCGGTGCTTGCGCGGCCGGCACTTCGGTAGACAGCGGCAGGCTGTCCAGCGGTGGCGCGGTCGGCATGCGCAGTTGATCTTCCTTGACCCAACTGCCGCGTGGAATCGGCTGCAAGGCGTAGCCAATGACCTGGCCGTAACGAATCACCTGGCCACCCTCGGGAATGTCTTCCAGGGTGACCTTGTGGCTCTGTGGCACGAAGTCCACGGTGACCAGGCCATCGGCAAACTCGGTGCCGGCCGGGACGCCCTGATCGTTGACCACGATCACCACATTGTCCCGCTCGTGCAGGCGGATGTAGCGCGGCGAGTCGGAATGTTCAATCAACTGCATGACGCCGCTCCTCAGGAATGCGCTTGAGACAATTTATTGTTGGTTTCAGGACCGCTGACCGGTGGCTCTTTGAGCACCACACGCTTGATCGGACCGACGATCACCAGATAGCTGAACACCGCGACCAGTGCATTGCAACCAACGAACACCAGCGCCCACTTGAACGAGCCGGTGGAGCTGATGATGTAGCCGATCACGATCGGGGTGGTGATCGAGGCCAGGTTACCGAAGGTGTTGAACAGGCCACCGCTCAGACCGGCGATCTGTTTCGGCGAGGTGTCGGACACCACGGCCCAGCCCAGTGCGCCCACGCCTTTGCCGAAGAATGCCAGGGCCATGAAGCCGACGACCATCCACTCAACATCGACATAGTTGCAGGCCACGATGCTGCTGGAAACCAGCAGGCCGGCAATGATCGGTGCCTTGCGGGCGAAGGTCAGGGAATGGCCTTTGCGCAGCAGGTAATCGGAAATCACCCCGCCGAGCACACCACCGATGAAGCCGCAGATCGCCGGCAACGAGGCGATGAAACCGGCCTTGAGGATGGTCATGCCGCGTTCCTGCACCAGGTACACCGGGAACCACGTCAGGAAGAAGTAGGTGATACCGTTGATGCAGTATTGGCCCAGGTACACGCCGAGCATCATGCGGTTGGTCAGCAACTGACGGATGTAATCCCACTTCGGACCGTCGGACTTCTTGCCCTTCTGGTCCATGTCGACCATGCCGCCGTTCTCGGAGATGTGCTTGAACTCGGCATCGTTGATCCGTGGGTGTTCACGCGGGCTGTAGATCACTTTCAGCCAGATCAGCGAGAAGATGATGCCCAGGATACCCATGACGATGAACACATGTTCCCAGCCGAAGGAGTAGACGATCCAGCCCATCAGCGGGGCGAACAGCACGGTGGCGAAGTATTGCGCGGAGTTGAAGATCGCCGAGGCCGTACCGCGTTCAGCGGTCGGGAACCACGCCGCAACGATGCGCGCGTTGCCAGGGAAGGACGGCGCTTCGGCCAGGCCCACCAGGAAGCGCAGCATGAACAGCGCAACCACCGCCGTGGACATGCCGAATTCACCGACGAAGCCTTGCAGCACGGTGAACAGCGACCAGGTGAAGATGCTCAGTGCGTAGATTTTTTTCGAACCGAAACGGTCCAGCAGCCAGCCCCCGGGAATTTGCCCGGCCACGTAGGCCCAACCGAATGCGGAGAAAATATAGCCAAGGGTGACGGCGTCGATGCCGAGGTCTTTTTGCAGGCTGGAGCCAGCGATAGCGATGGTAGCCCGGTCGGCGTAGTTGATCGTGGTCACCAGGAAAAGCATGAGCAGGATCAGATAGCGGACGTGAGTCGGCTTTTGCGTCGATTGCATGTAGATGTACTCCCACAAATTATTTTTATGCGCGGGTGAATCTTCTTCGGTCTTTTGTGGGAGCTGGCTTGCCAGCGATGCGGGCACCCCCGGTGTGTCATTGACACCGGGTGATGCGATCGCCAGCAAGCCGGCTCCTACAGGGTATTGCGTGGATCAGGAGCCGATGTAGCTGGTCTTCACGACCGTGTAGAACTCTTGCGCATAGCGACCTTGCTCACGTGACCCGTAGGATGAACCTTTACGCCCACCGAACGGAACGTGGTAATCCACGCCGGCGGTCGGCAGGTTGACCATTACCATCCCGGCCTGGGAGTGGCGCTTGAAGTGGTTGGCGTACTTCAGGGATGTGGTGGCGATGCCCGCCGACAGACCGAATTCGGTGTCGTTGGCCATGGCCAGCGCAGCATCGTAATCGGCGACGCGGACAATGTTGGCCACCGGACCGAAGATCTCTTCACGGCTGATGCGCATCGCAGCTTCGCTGTCGGCAAACAGCGTTGGCGCGAGGAAGTAGCCCTCGGTGTCACAGGTCACCAGACCACCGCCGCTGACCAGACGCGCACCTTCGGACTGGCCGATGTCGATGTACTTCATGTCTTGCTCGAGCTGCGCTTGCGAAACGACAGGACCGATGTCAGTGCCGGCTTTCAGGGCGTGGCCGACTTTGATCGACTTCATGCGTTCGGCCATGGCTTCAACGAACTTGTCGTGAATCCCGGCGGTGACGATGAAGCGGCTCGACGCGGTGCAACGCTGGCCGGTGGAGTAGAACGCGCTCTGTACCGACAGTTCGACCGCTTGCTTGAGGTCGGCGTCGTCGAGAATGATCTGTGGGTTCTTGCCGCCCATTTCCAACTGAACCTTGGCCTGGCGCGAGACGCAGCTCACGGCGATCTGGCGACCAACGCCCACGGAACCGGTGAAGCTGATGCCGTCGACCTTCGGGCTGTGCACCAGTGCATCGCCCACTACTCGACCACTGCCCATCACGAGGTTGAACACACCGGCGGGGAAGCCTGCGCGGGAAATGATTTCCGCCAGCGCCCAGGCGCAGCCCGGCACCAGGTCCGCAGGCTTGAGCACGACGCAGTTGCCGTAGGCCAGGGCCGGGGCGATTTTCCACGACGGAATGGCAATCGGGAAGTTCCACGGAGTGATCAGACCGACCACGCCCAAGGCCTCACGAGTCACTTCGACGTTGACGCCCGGGCGCACCGACGGCAGATAGTCGCCGGACAGACGCAGGCATTCGCCGGCGAAGAACTTGAAAATGTTACCGGCGCGGGTCACTTCACCGATGGCTTCAGGCAGGGTCTTGCCCTCTTCCCGGGCCAGCAGCGTGCCGAGCTCTTCGCGACGGGCGAGGATTTCGCTGCCGACTTTGTCCAGGGAATCGTGACGCGCCTGAATACCGGACGTGGACCAGGCCGGGAATGCGGCACGGGCAGCATCAATGGCGGCGTTGACCTGGGCCAGGTCAGCCTTGGCGTAATCGCCGATGTTGTCGCTCAGCTCGGACGGGTTGATGTTCGCCGAGTAATCGCCACCGGCAACCCATTCGCCATTGATGTAGTTATCGAAACGCTTTGCATCTGCCACTTTAAGATCTCCTCACGCAAAAGGCCGCTGATCACTCAGCGGCCTTACTTAAACGGATGTGTTACTGCGCACCCTGCTTGTCGATCAGCGCCGCGAGCATTTCGTACTCTTCGCCAGTCAGATCGGTCAGCGGCGCCCGCACAGGGCCTGCGTCATAGCCGGCAATTTTTGCCCCGGCCTTGACGATGCTCACCGCATAACCCGCTTTGCGGTTACGGATGTCCAGGTACGGCAGGAAGAAGTCGTCGATGATCTTGCCAACGGTGGCGTGATCTTCGCGAGCGATCGCGTGGTAGAAATCCATCGCGGTTTTCGGGATGAAGTTGAACACCGCCGAGGAGTAGACCGGCACGCCCAGCGCCTTGTAGGCAGCGGCGTAGACTTCAGCGGTCGGCAAACCGCCCAGGTAGCTGAAGCGATCACCGAGGCGGCGACGGATCGACACCATCAACTCGATATCACCCAGGCCATCCTTGTAGCCGATCAGGTTCGGGCAGCGCTCGGCCAGACGTTCCAGCAGCGGCGCGTTCAGGCGGCAAACGTTGCGGTTGTAGACCACGACGCCGATGTTGACCGATTTGCACACCGCTTCAACGTGGGCGGCAACACCGTCCTGGCTGGCTTCGGTCAGGTAGTGCGGCAGCAGCAACAGGCCTTTGGCGCCCAGACGTTCGGCTTCCTGTGCGTACTCGATGGCTTGACGAGTCGAACCGCCCACGCCGGCCAGGATTGGCACGCTGGTGGCGCAAGTGTCGACGGCAGTCTTGATGATTTCCGAATATTCGCTGGCCGCCAGAGAGAAGAACTCACCGGTGCCACCTGCGGCGAACAGAGCCGAGGCGCCGTATGGGGCCAGCCATTCCAGACGCTTGATGTAGCCAGCGCGATTGAAATCGCCCTGTGCATTGAAATCGGTAACCGGGAAAGACAGCAGACCGGAAGAGAGGATGGACTTCAGTTCTTGTGGATTCATTATTCGAACACCCTGGTAGCAACGTTGTGTGAGAAAACCGTTCAGCCTTCGCCGAAGTTGTAGGTCATCGTACAACTTAAAATACAACCGTCAACTGCATTTCATCGCGCTGGGTGAAAATTGTTCGACAAAAGGCTCGGAAACCCCATTTTTAAAAGCCTTTGGTGGGACTGAAGAAGATGGCGCTTCGAATAATGCCAATCCTAGAGATACGTCATCCTAGGACCCTAAGAAGCATAACCGCTTGTCGAAACTGTAATTTCTATCAAGTTCCGAATGACGCATCTCTAGAGGGATAACTCTGATCCGGAGCTTGGCATGTGCCGCAACCCCATTTCGCCAACCTCGACACTCCAAGGAATACATCATGGCGCTTGAAGCCCCAACGCTTACAGGAATCACAACCCGGCCCGACGATCAGGAAACTGTCGTGGTGTTGTCGAAGCTCCAAGGAGATCTGGAAGTCTGCATTCCCGATTCCGCATATTCCTCGCCTTACAACGAAGCCTTTGCAATCTTGAATCTGGACAAGGGCGACCTGGAATGGCGGGGGAAAAAGATCCCTACCGGACAATACAACGAAGACATTGACGACGTCGCAAGAACGCCAAACCTGAAAGTTTACGTCTCCAGAGAAGAAGTGAAGAGACACGTAAACAAGACAGTCACGCTGTGCTACCAGATCGGCGGCGAGAACGAACCACAAACCAGCTCACTGCTGACATTGCGCATCGAATGGTAATCAGTCATGCCAACGAAACATCGATTTAACTTTCCGACCAGCGCCCAGCTCAAGCCGCTGGTCATGCCAATGGAATTCGACCTGCACGTGAGCATTGGAGATTGGGTCGAATTTGAGTTGATGCCGGGAAAAAAACCTGGAGGTCACTCAAAAAAAATTCAAGGTATTGGGTGATAACACAGTCGAGTACATCGACTATGTGACGGTGCCAGTGGAAAATCCTGTGCTCCCCTAAACCCGCTGCGCCTCAGCCTCTTCATGGGCATGACGCAACCGCTCGCGGCTGTTGGTCAGGTGCAGGCGCATGGCGGCGCGGGCGGCATCGGAGTCCTGGCGGGCGATGGCGTCGTAGATTTCTTCGTGCTCGCGGCTCAGGCGATTCATGTAGTGCTGCTGATCGTCATGGGCCAGCCGCGCGGAGTTGAGCCGAGTGCGCGGAATGATGCTGGTGCCCAGGTGAGTCATGATGTCGGTGAAGTAACGGTTGCCGGTGGACAGGGCAATCTGCAGGTGGAACTGGAAGTCCGAAGCCACGGCATCACTGGCGTGAGACACGCTTTCGTTCAGCGCATCCAGTGCCGCGCGCATCAAGGCCAATTGCTCGGGACTGCGACGCTGGGCAGCGAGGCCGGCGGATTCCACTTCGAGGCTGATGCGCAATTCCAGGATCGCCAGCACGTCACGCAAGGTGACCACGGTTGCCGGGTCGATGCGAAAACCACTCGGGCTCGGTGTGTCGAGAACGAAGGTGCCGATACCATGGCGGGTCTCCACCTGCCCCGCCGCCTGCAAACGGGAAATCGCCTCGCGCACCACCGTGCGGCTGACACCATGGGCATCCATGATCGCCGACTCGGTGGGCAACTTGTCGCCACGCTTGAGGTGACCGTCGCGGATCTGCTCGGACAGCACCGTCACCAGTTCCTGAGCGAGGCTGCGGCGCTTGCGAGGTAGGCGTGGTGCGTCGTTCGGGTTTTCCATGGTGGACGTCTGTCTCGAAATATTCGGCTGCTGAAACCGCATCATAGCGCAACGCGGTTGTACGATCACCACCACCCCTGGTAGGAGCAAAGCTTGCTCGCGATGAACGATCACGCGGTCCCAGGTCGAAAACCGCATGACGGCGATCGCGAGCAAGCTTTGCTCCTACAGAGGCATGATGTTCAGGCGGTCACGGCCTGGTCCACCAAGTGCCCATTTTCGATACGCACATGCCGTGGATGGAAGCGCTTGAGACTGCTGCGATGGCCAACGCTGACAATGCTCAGCCCGGGCAATTCGTCGATCAGTGCCTGATACAGCGACGCTTCGTCCTCTTCATCCATCGCCGAGGTCGCTTCGTCCATGTACAGCCATTGCGGGGCGTAAAGCAGCGCGCGGGCAAAGGCCAGTCGCTGTTGCTCACCCGGCGAGAGCATGCGTTGCCAGTGATTGGCTTCATCAATACGCGCCACCAGATGCGGCAATCGGCAGGTTTCCAGGACGTGCGCATAACGCTCGCTCTGATACGTACCGCCATCCTGTGGATAACTCAGCGCTTCACGCAACGTACCGATCGGCAGATACGGCTTTTGCGGCAAGAACAGATAACGCGCCGCCGGCAGACGAATGCTGCCGTGACCGGACGGCCACAGATGCCCCATCGCCCGCAGCAACGTCGACTTGCCGCTGCCGGAACGCCCGCTGAGCATCACGCGCTCGCCCTCCTCCACAGTCAGGTCGGCATTGGTCAGCAAGTCACGGCCGTCGGCCAGGTCCAGGCCCAGGTTGTGCACTTTCAATGCATCACCCTGGTTCTGCACATCGATGGCCGGTGCGCGCTGTTCGTTGTCGGTCATGGCCTGACGGAAGCTGAGCAGACGATCGCAGGTGGCGCGCCAGGAAGCCAGGCTTTGGTAGGCACTGATAAACCAGCTGAAACTTTCCTGCACATTGCCGAACGCCGAGCTGATCTGCATCAACTCGCCCAGTTCGATCTTGCCCGCCAGGTAACGCGGCGAAGCAACGATGAACGGAAAGATAATGGCAGCCTGGTTGTAACCTGCCGTAAAGAAGGTCAGGCGCTTGGACACCTTCATGATGTCCCAGAAATTGTGCCAGACCATCCCGAAGCGGCCGCTCAAGCGACGATTTTCGTTCGGCTCGCCGTTGTACAACGCGATGCTTTCGGCATTCTCACGAATCCGCACCATGGAGAAACGCAGGTCGGCCTCGAAGCGTTGTTGTTGGTTGTTCAGACCGATCAAGCGACGACCGATCAAATGCGTCAGCCAACTGCCCACCACGGCGTAAACCAGCACGCACCAGAACATGTAGCCGGGAATGGTGATACCGAAGACTTCGATACTGCCCGACACGCCCCACAAAATGATCGAGAACGACACCAGGCTGACGATATTGCGCAGCAGACCGATACCCAGTTCAAGGGTGTTGTTGGTGAAGTTGTTGAGGTCTTCGGAAATCCGCTGGTCCGGGTTATCGGTGTAGCCGCCCTGCTCCAGCTGGTAGTAATTCTTGTCGTTGAGCCACCGCGTGAAATGTTTTTCGGTCAGCCAGGCCCGCCAGCGGATCGTCAACATCTGAGTCAGGTAGAGGCGATACACCGCACCGACAATCGCCACCGCCGCAATCGCGCAGAAGTACAGGATCAGGCGCCAGAAAGCGGCTTCGTCTTTCTGTTGCAGCGCGTTATAGAAATCCTTGTACCAGGTGTTGAACCACACCGAGATGCCCACGCTGATCAGTGACAACGCGATCACCGCGATCAACAACGCCCAGGCCTTGGCCTTCTCCTCACTTTGCCAGTAAGGCGTGATCATCGCCCACACTTTGCGAAAAAACTGCCCGCGCACAGCATCGTTGACCGCGGAGTACTCAGCGTTCTGGTTCATGGATAAGGCTCAATAGAGAAAAGTACACGCACGAACCGATCATAGATGATCGGTTCGGTTTGTCGCGAGGAGCGGCCCGCATTCGTTCAGCGCAGGTTCAGCGACGAACGGGGCGCTTCTGCAGTTTGCGCTGCAGCGTGCGGCGGTGCATGCCCAGGGCGCGGGCCGTGGCGGAAATGTTGCCTTCGTGTTCGGTCAAAACCCGCTGAATGTGTTCCCACTGCAAGCGGTCCACCGACATCGGGTTTTCCGGCACCAGGCTGTCGAGGTCGGCGTGTTCGGACAGCAGCGCCGCCAATACGTCGTCGGCATCGGCCGGTTTGCACAGGTAGTTGCAGGCACCACGCTTGATCGCTTCGACGGCGGTGGCAATGCTTGAGTAACCGGTGAGGATGACCACGCGCATTTCCGGGTCCATTTCCAGCAACTTGGGCAACAACACCAGGCCGGAATCGCCATCCATTTTCAGGTCCAGGGCGGCGTAGTCCGGCAGATCGGCCTTGGCCAGTTCCAGGCCTTCCTCGGCGGAGCCAGCCGTGCTGACGCGGAAACCACGGCGAGCCATGGCGCGAGCCATGACGCGGGTGAAGGTGGCGTCGTCATCGACCAGCAGCAAATGCGGCAGTTCTTCGCCTTCGACTTGGGTTTCGTCACTCATGTTGGTCTCCTCGGGCGACACGGGGCAGGCGCAGCTCGGTGAGCGTGCCACCTTCCTCATGACTGTAGAGTTTCACTGAGCCGCCGGCGCGTGTCACGCTGGCCTTGCTCAAAAACAGGCCCAGGCCGAAGCCTTTGCCCTTGGTGGTAAAAAACGGTTTGCCGATCTGTTCGGCGATAGCCAATGGTACGCCTGCGCCGTGATCGCGGATGCTGATGGTGAGGTTTTCGGCGTCCCAGTCCAGCGTCACCTGCAAGCCCTCCGGGCAGGCATCAGCGGCATTGTTGAGCAAATTCAGCAAGGCCTGGGTCAGGTCAGGCGGTGGCGCCATGCGTGGCACCGTGCCCTGGCCGAGGCGCTGGAAGCGGTAACTGGCCTCCGGACGCATCAGGTGCCAGCGATTGAGCGCTTCGTCGAGCCAATCGGTAACGTCCTGCATTTCCACCGCCAACCGGCGATTGGCCTCGGCGGCGCGTACCAATTGCTGCAAGGTCTCTTTGCACAGCTTGACTTGATCCTGCAACACGCTCAGGTCGTCCTGCAACATAGGGTCGTGATGGTCCTGGCGCATTTCCTTGAGCAGCACGCTCATGGTCGCCAATGGCGTACCCAGCTCATGCGCCGCGCCCGCGGCCTGGGTGGCGACAGCCAGGAGCTGTTGGTCGCGCAGGCCTTCTTCACGGCGGATGGCGCGCAACTCTTCCTGTCGGCGCAGTTCTTCGGCCATGCGAGCGGCGAAGAAGGTGATCACCGCCGCCGCCAGGGCGAAACTCAGCCACATCCCGTACACCTGCAGGTTTTCCCGGGCGATGGGGAAGGTTTGCAGCGGATAGAAGCGTGCCAGCAACAGGGTGTACATCGTCAGCGCAATGCCCGACAGGATCACCGAATAACGCCACGGCAACGTTACGGCAGCGATGGTCAGCGGCACCAGATAATAGGAAACGAAGGGGTTGGTCGACCCCCCGGAGAAATACAGCAAGGCACTGTGGATAAACAGGTCGCAGGCCAGTTGTACGGCGTATTCCAGCTCGGTCACCGGCCATGAGGTGCGCAAGCGAATCGCGGTGAATGCACACAGCAGCATTGAGCAACCGAGGGTGGCGGCCAGTTGAAACCAGGGCAACGGCAACAATTCGAACCAGTAGGCCAGGCCTACCGACCCGGCTTGGGCAGCCAGTACCAAAGTCCGGATGAAAGTCAGCCGCCAGAGATTCTGGCGAGTGGCGGAAGTGATTTGAACGGGGGCGAGCATGAGCTCTCCTGATGAGCGCTCCAGGCGGATCATTGGGAGTATAACCAAGCGGCGCCTTCAGAAGCGAAAGTGCGGCAAACGACCACATGCCAAATCTGATAACGCTGTGGTGGCGAGGGGGCTTGTCGGATCGCCGCACCGTCCCGCTGGACTGCGTAGCAGGCCCGCTCCATCGTACCGGGTAAAACAGGGAGGTCCTGCAATCCGACTTTGCGACTGCTTCGCAGCCGAACGGGAGCAAGCTCCCTCGCCACAAATAGCCCAGCACACGTTATCTGTATAGAAGTTGTAACTGTGCGAACCGGATCATTATCGCTAGAGTCTGATGGGTTCACGCAGGCCCGAACGATTCCCTGCACATCATCCCAGGAGCTTTCATGCACACATTCCGCCGCAGCGCCGCCCTCCTTGCCCTGAGCGTTGGCGCTTTCGCCAGCCTCCCGACCCTGGCGGCCGACGAGCTTCATTACAACCAGATTTCCCTGCGCGCCGAAGTCAGCCAGGAAGTGGCTCGCGACTTGATGATCGTGACCCTCTACACCGAAGAACAAAACACCGACCCGGCCAAACTCGCGGCCGACGTCAGCACCACCATGAACAAGGCGCTGGCCCAGGCCAAACAGGTCAAGGACATCACCCTGCGCCAAGGCAGTCGCAACAGCTATCCGATCTACGACACCAAAGGCCAGAAGATCACCGGCTGGCGTGAACGTGCCGAGTTGCGCCTGGAAAGCACCGACTTTGCCGCCCTGTCGAAGTTGACCGGCGAACTGCTCACAGACCTGAAGATGGGCGGCATGGACTTCGCCATTGCCACGCCAACCCGCAAGGCCAGCGAAGACACCTTGCTCAAGGAAGCAGTGACTGCCTTCAAGGCACGGGCGCAACTGGCAACCGATGCGCTGGGCGGCAAAGGCTACAAAATCGTCAACCTGAACCTCAACAGCAACGGCTATCCGCAACCGTACATGCGCGCGCCGATGATGATGAAAGCGGCCAGCATGGACGAAGCGGCGCCGGTCACTCCACAAGTCGAAGCCGGCACCAGCCAGGTCAGCATGACGGCTGACGGCTCGATCGAAGTGCTGATGCCCTGAGTCGAAGCCACCATGCAATCAGGCGATCACACGGTGATCGCCTTTTTTTTTGCAAACTGCCATCTATGCTCTATCTGCGACGACAGAAATCCCTGAAAAACAGCCACAGTTGCACTTCGTACAACTCGACCAATTGCAGTGCAACGATAACCACTCCCATCAATCTCTACCCACCCCTTTAGAGCGGGGTATAAATAGGTAACACCTCGCCCCACCCACGGGCAACCCAAGCTATATTCGCACCACAAAGGTGCACTGAATGCACTGCAAAAATGCCGCGCAAACGGTCAAATGCGTCAACTTTTATACAAATGCGACATTAAGGTACGTTCGTGCCACCGTTTAAGACCTGCAGTCGCTCAAGATCTTGCATTGGGTATGCCCCCTGCATAAGTATCCGCAGGCACGACTCACGAGGTCGTCCTCAAAATTAAAAAATGACAACAAATCATGAGGCCACCATGCTTAAACAAGCGGTCATTCCGTTTTTAGTCGGCGCCAGCTTATTGGCCGCCGCACCGTTCGCCCAAGCTGCGACCAACCTGGTGTTCTGCTCCGAAGGAAGCCCGGCCGGTTTCGATCCAGGTCAATACACCACCGGAACCGACTTCGACGCCTCTGCAGAAACCATGTTCAACCGCCTGACCCAGTTCGAGCGCGGCGGCACCGCTGTCATTCCTGGTCTGGCGACCAGCTGGGACGTCTCCGATGACGGCCTGACGTACACCTTCCATCTGCGCGAAGGCGTCAAGTTCCACACCACTCCCTACTTCAAGCCGACCCGTGAGTTCAACGCCGACGACGTGCTGTTCACCTTTAATCGCATGATTAACAAGGATGACCCGTTCCGCAAAGCGTACCCGACCGAATTCCCGTACTTCACCGACATGGGGATGGATACCAACATCACCAAGATCGATAAAGTCGACGACAAAACCGTCAAGTTCACCCTCAAGGACGTAGACGCCGCGTTCATCCAGAACATGGCCATGAGCTTCGCCTCGATCCAGTCCGCCGAGTACGCCGCCCAGCTGCTCAAGGAAGGCAAAGCCGCCGACATCAACCAGAAGCCGGTCGGCACTGGTCCGTTCGTGTTCAAGAGCTACCAGAAAGACTCCAACATCCGCTACACCGGGAACAAGGACTACTGGAAGCCGGATGACGTGAAGATCGACAACCTGATCTTCGCCATCACCACCGACCCGTCGGTACGCATCCAGAAACTGAAGAAAAACGAGTGCCAGGTCACCCTGTTCCCGCGTCCGGCCGACCTCAAGGCGCTGCGTGAAGACAAGACCCTGAAGCTGCCTGACCAGGCTGGTTTCAACCTCGGTTACATCGCCTACAACGTGATGGACAAAGTCAAGGGCAGCAACGAGCCGAACCCGCTGGCCCAACTGAAAGTGCGTCAGGCACTGGACATGGCGGTCAACAAGCAGCAGATCATCGACTCGGTTTACCAGGGCGCCGGCCAACTGGCCGTCAACGCCATGCCGCCGACCCAGTGGTCCTACGACACCACCATCAAGGATGCACCGTACAACCCTGAGAAAGCCAAAGAGCTGCTCAAGGAAGCCGGCGTGAAAGAAGGTACCGAAATCGTTCTGTGGGCGATGCCGGTACAGCGTCCGTACAACCCGAACGCCAAGCTGATGGCAGAAATGCTGCAGTCCGACTGGGCGAAAGTCGGCCTCAAGGTCAAGATCCAGAGCTACGAGTGGGGCGAGTACATCAAGCGCTCCAAAGGCGGCGAGAACCAGGCAATGCTGATTGGCTGGAGCGGTGACAATGGTGATCCCGATAACTGGCTGAACGTGCTGTTCGGCTGCGACTCGCTGGAAGGCAACAACTTCTCCAAGTGGTGCGACAAGAAGTTTGACGACATCGTCAAGCAAGCCAAGCGCACTTCGGATCAAGGCAAGCGCACCGAACTGTACAAGCAAGCGCAACACGTCCTCAAAGACGCTGTTCCAATGACACCTATCGCTCACTCGACGGTGTTCCAACCCATGCGCGCCAATGTGCAGGACTTCAAGATCAGCCCGTTTGGCTTGAATTCCTTCTACGGCGTCAGCGTCAGCAAATAAGATCGGGTAACGGCGACGTCCTGGACGTCGCCGTTACTTTATCAACCGAGAAAGCAGGAATTCGCCTACATCCAAGTCGACTGCTGCTTACAGCAGAACGTCAGGCCACGTAGTCATTTCCTACGAGACTTTCGGACTCTTCGCATTTACTGCCGGAGCCACGGTTCATACCGTCGGTATCCGACCAGCTCATGCGTGGGTCATCGGTTTGTTTGCTGCACGTCATGGCTTGAAACCAGTGAAGCCTCGTCGTCTACGCACGGATTGCAGGCTCATTGTCACAACACTGAACAAGAGAGAGCGTCATGCGCCATACCTTGGTTTTATCTGCATTGCTGGGCACCGGTCTGCTGGCCGCTACCTCCATGGGCCACGCGGCCAGTAACAGCCTGGTGTTCTGCTCCGAAGGCAGCCCCGCCGGGTTCGATACGGCGCAATACACGACAGCGACTGACAATGATGCCGCCGAGCCGCTGTACAACCGGCTGGCAGAGTTTGAAAAAGGCTCGACCAATGTCGTACCGGGCCTGGCCACAAACTGGGATATTTCCGAGGACGGCCTCAAGTACACCTTTCACCTGCGCCCAGGGGTGAAGTTTCACACCACCAAATATTTCACCCCAACCCGTGAATTCAATGCCGACGACGTGCTGTTCACCTTCAACCGCATGCTCGATCCGCAACAACCTTTCCGCAAGGCCTACCCGACAGAGTTTCCGTACTTCAACGGGATGAGCCTGAACAAGAACATCGCCAAGGTTGAAAAGACCGGGCCGCTGACCGTGGTCATGACGCTCAACAGCGTCGACGCCGCGTTCATTCAGAACATCGCCATGAGCTTCGCCGCCATTCTCTCTGCCGAATACGCCGACCAGCTGCTGGCCGAGGGCAAGCCGAGCGACATCAACCAGAAGCCGATCGGCACCGGGCCGTTCGTGTTCAAGAGCTATCAGAAAGACTCGAACATCCGTTACACCGGCAACAAACATTACTGGGCGCCTGAGCGCGTCAAGCTCGACAACCTGATCTTCGCCATCAACACCGACGCTTCGGTACGTGTGCAGAAACTCAAGGCCGACGAGTGCCAGATCACCCTGCATCCGCGTCCGGCCGATGTCACCGCGCTGAAGAACGACCCCAAGCTGCAACTGATCGAGAAGCCCGGCTTCAACCTCGGCTACATCGCCTACAACGTGCGCCACAAACCGTTCGACCAGCTTGAAGTGCGTCAGGCGCTGGACATGGCGGTGAACAAGCAAGGCATTCTCAACGCCGTTTACCAGGGCGCGGGGCAACTGGCGGTCAACGCCATGCCGCCGACCCAGTGGTCCTACGACGACACCGTCAAGGATGCCGCCTACAACCCGGAAAAAGCCAAGGAATTGCTCAAGGCTGCCGGCGTCAAGGAAGGCACCGAGATCACTTTGTGGGCCATGCCCGTCCAGCGTCCGTACAACCCCAACGCCAAGCTGATGGCCGAGATGCTCCAGGCTGACTGGGCGAAAATCGGCCTCAAGGTCAAGATCGTCAGCTATGAATGGGGCGAGTACATCAAGCGCACCAAGAATGGCGAGCACGACGTCAGCCTGATCGGCTGGACCGGTGACAATGGTGACCCGGACAACTGGCTCGGCACGCTGTACAGCTGCGATGCCATCGGCGGCAACAACTATTCCATGTGGTGTGATCCGGCTTACGACAAGCTGATCAAGCAAGCCAAGGTCGTAACCGACCGCGACCAGCGCACCGTCCTCTACAAACAGGCGCAGCAGTACCTCAAGCAGCAGGTGCCGATCACGCCAGTCGCCCATTCAACGGTCAATCAGCCGTTGAGCGCCAAAATCGAAGGGTTCAAGGTCAGCCCCTTCGGTCGTAACGTTTTCTCGGGTGTCAGCATCGAAAAATAAAACCGTGTAGCTGAATCGCTGGGGGCGTACTGCGCCCCCATGCAGGCGCCTTGCCGTAATTCGCCCAAAAGGCATGCAGCAAACGTTTGCGTTGCGTGAAAGAGTTCCAAAGCAATAGCCGCTCATCAAAAAAGAACGGCATAAAAAAAAGAAATAAAAAGGAGCTTCACCCATGAAACTGAGCAGCACCGCAATACTGGCCCTGGCCATCAGCAGCGTGACCGCCACGGCTTACGCTGAAACCCAGAGCCAGGCTTTCACACCGGTTACCGTGAAAGAAAAATCCGCTCAAAGCGAAGCCACTGGCTTTGTGGAAGGCCAGTCGATTACCGGCACCACGCGTAACTGGTACGCCAATGAACAACTGAAACGCGGCGGCAAGTTCCGCTACAGCAAAGACGGCGCATTGCAGGAAACCGATCGCCGTATCAACTGGGTGCAAGGCACCATCCTCAAGTACAACTCGGGCTTCACCGAGGGCACGGTCGGCTTCAGCACTGAAGTCGCCGCCTACAACGCCATTGCACTGGAGCGTGATCGCGAAAACCTGGCTGCCGGCAACGGTGGCGCACCGAAGACCGGCGCCTTCTCGGGTAACAACCGTACCCTGACCGAGAAAGGCGGCGATGCGGTGGGCCAGTGGAGCAAACTGGGCCTGGCCAACGTCAAGGCGCGCGTCTCCAACTCCACCCTGACTGCCGGTCGCCAGAGCTACAGCAGCCCGCAAGTCGACACCATCGGCAACCGCGCCCTGCCTTCGAGTTTCGAGGGTGTGAGCCTGAACGTCGCTGAGCTGGAAAACCTGACCTTTGATATCGCGACCTTCGATCGCGTGTCTCCGCGTATGGAACAAAGCCTGCAAAAATTCCGTACGGAATACGCCAACGGCCGCGTGGAATCCGATCACATTTACACGGGCGGCATCACCTACACCCCATTCTCCAGCCTGACCACCAGCCTCTGGGCAACCCAGGCTGAAGACATCTGGAACCAGTACTACTTCGGCGCTACCCACGTGCTGGGCGACAGCCAGGTGCTGAGCCTGACCACTGGCCTGAACTATTACAAAACCCAGGAAGAAGGCAAGGCGCTGATCGGCGACATCGACAACGATACTTACTCGCTGTCGTTCGGCCTGACCCACCAGGCTCACACCTTGACCTTCTCGTATCAGGAAGTGAACGGTAACGAGTACTTCGACTACCTGCACGAAACCAACGGCATCTACCTGGCCAACTCCCTGCTGTCGGACTTCAACGGCCCGAACGAGAAATCCTTCCAGGTAGCGTATGGCCTGAACATGGCTGAATACGGTGTGCCAGGCCTGAAATTCAACATCTACCAGGCGCGTGGCTGGGGCATCGACGGCACCCACTACACCGGCAACAAAGGCGTCGCTGGCAAAGGCTACGACGGTGTGCAGGAACAGGACGGCGAACACCACTACGAATACGGTATCGGTGCCACTTATGCAGTTCAGAGCGGTCCGTTCAAGGCCACCACGATCCGCGGCACCTACACCGCTCACCGTGCCAGCGAGTTCCAGTCCGATGGCAGCATCAACGAGTTCCGTCTCGTGACCACCATCCCGTTCAATATTCTGTAATGCATTGGGCCGAACGGTGCGCTCAGCGATGAGTCGCCGTTCGGCTTTTGTCCTTTAACCGATTGCAGAGGGTTCTTGATGAAAATGCTTCCCCTACGTGCGGCCATCGCGGCCGCCTTGCTGAGTGTCGCGGTGGGCGTATCGGCCAAGCCGCTGGTGGTTTGTACCGAAAACAGCCCCGAAGGCTTCGACATGGTCCAGTACACAACTGCAGTCACAGCCGATGCGGTGGCGGAAACCATTTTCAATCGCCTGGCAGATTTCAAGCCCGGCACCACGGATGTGATTCCGGCACTGGCCGAATCCTGGGACATCAGCGAAGACGGTCTGACGTACACGTTCCACCTGCGCAAAGGCGTCAAATTCCACACCACCGAATACTTCAAGCCGACCCGCGACATGAATGCCGACGACGTGGTCTGGAGCTTCCAGCGTCAACTGGACCCGAATCACCCATGGCACAAACTGTCGAGCGTGGGCTTCCCCTACTTTGAAAGCATGGGCTTCAAGGAACTGCTCAAGAGTGTCGAAAAAGTCGATGACAACACGGTCAAGTTCACCCTGACCCGCCGTGAAGCGCCGTTCCTGGCTGACATCGCCATGGCCTTCTCCTCGATCTATTCCGCCGAGTACGCCGATCAGTTGCTCAAGGCCAACAAAACCGCCGATCTGAACAACAAACCGGTCGGTACCGGCCCGTTCATCTTCCAGCGTTATAACAAGGACGCCCAGGTTCGCTTCAAGGCCAACCCGGACTATTTCCGTGGCAAGCCACCGGCCGAGGCGCTGATCCTGGCCATCGCCACCGATAACAACGTGCGCCTGCAGAAGCTCAAGGCGAACGAGTGCCAGGTCGCGTTGTACCCGAAGCCGGACGACATCCCGAGCATCAAGAAAGACCCGAACCTGAAAGTCGATGAACTGAACGCGATGACCGTCGCCTACATCGCCATCAACACCCAGCACAAATACCTGAGCGACGTGCGCGTGCGTAAAGCCATCGACATCGCCTTCGACAAGGAAGCGGCGGTCAACGCGCTGTTCGGCAAAGGCAATGCGACCGCGGCGGTCAACCCGTTCCCGGACACCCTGCTGGGCTATAACCACGACATGAAGAATCCGGTCCGCGACCTGGACAAGGCTCGTGCCCTGCTCAAGGAAGCCGGCGTACCGGAAGGCACGGTTTTCACCCTGTTCACCCGCAACGGTGGTGGCGCGACCAACCCGAACCCGATGCTCGGCGCGCAGATGATGCAGGCTGACCTGGCCAAAGTCGGGATCAAGGTCGACATCCGCGTCATGGAATGGGGCGAAATGCTCAAACGCGCGAAAAACGGTGAGCACGACATGGTTTCCGCCGGATGGGCGGGCGATAACGGCGACCCGGATAACTTCCTTACGCCTATGCTCAGTTGCGAAGCGGCCAAGAACGGCGAAAACTACGCACGCTGGTGCAATGACAAGTTCCAGGCACTGCTCGATCAGGCCCGGGAAAAAACCGACCCGGCCGAGCGTGCAGCCCTGTACGAACAGGCTCAGGTTATTTTTAACCAGGACCAGCCATGGATCAGCATGGCGCACACTAGAATGTTCACCGCAATGCGCAACAACGTAGAGGGCTATCACATTAGCCCCCTCACCACGAATAACTTCGCCACCACCCAGGTGAAGTAAATAAGAAAACTCCCGGCAAGCCTGATCCAGGCCTGCCGGGCACGCCTAACCGGCTGATGAGGTACACCACACGATGTTTAGTTTTATTGCCCGCCGACTGGGGTTACTGATCCCCACGTTCTTCGGCATCACCTTGCTGACTTTCGCGTTGATTCGCATGATCCCTGGCGACCCCGTGGAAGTCATGATGGGAGAACGCAGGGTCGACCCCGAAATGCACGCTCAGGCAATGGAACGCCTAGGTCTGAACAAACCCCTGTATGCCCAGTACCTGGATTACATCGGCAAACTGGCCCACGGCGATCTCGGGGAATCCCTGCGTACCCGTGAGAGCGTCTGGACCGAGTTCACCTCCCTCTTCCCCGCGACCCTGGAACTGTCCATGGCCGCCCTGTTGTTCGCCGGCATCCTGGGCCTTCTGGCCGGGGTGATTGCGGCACTCAAGCGAGGATCCCTGTTCGACCATGGGGTGATGGGCATCTCCCTGGCGGGATACTCGATGCCGATCTTCTGGTGGGGCCTGATCCTGATCATGTTCTTCTCGGTGAGCCTGGGCTGGACCCCGGTATCCGGGCGGATCGACCTGCTCTACGACATCGAGCCACGTACCGGCTTCATGCTGATCGATACACTGCTGGCCGATGACGTCGGCGCGTTCTTCGATGCGCTGCACCACCTGATCCTGCCGGCCATCGTGCTGGGGACCATTCCATTGGCGGTGATCGCGCGAATGACCCGCTCGTCGATGCTCGAAGTGCTGCGTGAAGACTACATTCGTACCGCCCGCGCCAAAGGCCTGTCGCCATCGCGTGTGGTATTCGTCCACGGCCTGCGTAACGCGCTGATCCCGGTACTGACCGTGGTTGGCCTGCAAGTCGGCACCCTGCTGGCCGGCGCGGTCCTGACCGAAACCATTTTCTCCTGGCCGGGCATCGGCAAATGGCTGATCGAAGCCATTGGCGCCCGTGACTATCCGGTTGTACAAAACGGCATCCTGTTAATCGCCTGCCTGGTGATTCTGGTCAACTTCGTAGTGGACATCCTCTACGGCTTTGCCAACCCACGCATCCGTCATCAGCGCTGAGGTC